>NZ_KB290527.1:60752-98623 GCF_000282835.1 Pandoraea sp. B-6
GATGGTGCGTCATGACGGCACTGGCCGCCTTGCTCGCCGTCGCGGTGCTCGCTGCGCTATGCGGCGGGGCCTATCGCATCGCGCCCGGAGAAGCGATTGCTGTGCTGTTCCGGGGCGCCACAGGGGACTTCGCGCAGGACCAGGCACGCAACGTCATGTTGCAGATTCGCCTGCCGCGCATCGTGCTCGGTATCCTGGTCGGCGCGGGCTTCGGCGCCGCCGGCGCCGCGTTGCAGGCCCTCTTCCGCAACCCGCTCGCCGACCCCGGACTGATCGGCGTGGCCAGCGGTGCGGCGTTGGGCGCGGCAGGGGTGATCGTCCTCGGCGGTGTTCTGCTTCCGGCGGCGCTCGCGGCGTCGCTCGGCCTGTGGATGCTGCCGGTGGCGGCGTTCGTCGGTGCGCTTGGCGTCACCACGCTCGTCTACCGTCTGGCCGCGGGACGCGGTCGCCTCGCCCTGCCGTTGCTGTTGCTCGCCGGCATTGCGATCAATGCCGTCTCGGGGGCGGCCATCGGTTTGCTCACCTACCTCGCCGACGATACGCAGTTGCGCACGCTCACCTTCTGGACGCTCGGCAGTCTCGGTGGCGCGCAATGGCCGATGCTCGGCGTAATCGTATGGCCGGTCGCGCTGGGGATCGTCGCGCTCGCCACACAGTGCCGCTCGCTGAACGCCTTGTTGCTGGGCGAAGCGGAGGCGTTGCATCTGGGCGTCGCCGTGCAGTCGGTCAAGCGTCGAGTGATGGTGGCATGCGCGCTGTGCATCGGTGCGCTGGTCGCGTCGAGCGGCATGATCGGATTCATCGGCCTGATCGCACCGCATATCGTGCGGCTGGTCGTCGGGCCCGACCCGCGCGCCGTGCTCCCGGCAGCCGCGCTCTTCGGTGCGATCCTGACGTTGCTTGCCGATCTGGTCGCGCGCACCTGGGTTTCGCCGGCCGAGTTACCGTTGGGCATTCTCACGGCACTGCTCGGCGCGCCGTTCTTCCTGATGCTGCTGTGGCGACGCCGCGGACAGTTTGGGCTATGACGCTCATCGATCCGGTCTGATAGAACAGGACATCGCCATGCTCAGTGCACACGACCTCACGATTGCCCACACCGATTCGCCCGTGCTCGACGGCCTGTCGCTCGACATCCGTCCCGGCGAACTGCTGGTGCTGCTTGGCCGCAACGGCGCGGGCAAGAGCACGCTGCTCAAGGCGATGGCCGGCGATCCGCTGCCCACGCGCACGCACATGCGCGGCGACATCACGCTCAACGGTGCGCCGCTCGCGCAGTACGCCCCGGCGGCGTTGGCTCGCTTGCGTGCCGTGCTGCCGCAAACGGCGCAGTTGGCGTTTCCGTTCAGTGCGCTTGATATCGTGGCGATGGGGCGTCTGCCCTACCCGAAATCGCACAGACGGGACGCCTCCGGCAAGACCGTCGCGAGCGATACGGAAATCGCGACGCTCGCGCTGGAACGCGCGGGGGCGCTGCCGCTACGGCAGCGTGACGTGATGACCTTGTCTGGCGGGGAATGGGCGCGAGTGCAGTTTGCACGAGTCCTTGCGCAGCTATGGCCCGACGACGAGGCTTCGGCCCCGTCGGTGCCGCGCTATCTGCTGCTGGACGAACCGACGGCGGCGCTCGACCTGGCGCATCAGCATCACCTGCTCTCGCTCACGCGCGAACTTGCCGCAACGTGGGGATTCGGTGCGATGGCCATCGTGCACGACGTCAACCTCGCGGCGCGTCACGCGGACCGTATGGCGTTGCTTGCCAACGGACGCATTCTTGCAGAAGGGATACCTCGCGACGTGATGCGCGCCGACCTCATCGAGGCAACGCTCGGCTTGCCGGTGCACGTGATGACGCCTGAGACATTGCCCGGCTATCCAAGGCTCAAAGCCGCATCCGCAGGCGTGCCCTTCGCATTGCCCGCGTGAACACGCCACGCGGTTCACGCGTCGGCGCGACCTGGGCCCAACCCCGTTCATCCCAACGGCGTCAGACCGCTCAGGCAGCGGGCACGCCGTCCTTTGCGAGATTCGCGCGTGCGCACAAGACGGCGGCGAGATCCCACAGGGCGTAGCCCACGCTCTTGAAAATCACCGGCCCGCTCGAACGGAAGCGATCAGGGGTGATGATGGCGTCGAGCAACGGTGCGGCACGTCCCCAGTCGATGGCCGCATGCAGCAGATCGCCGGCTTCGTGCTTGACCTCCCAGGTATCGACGACGAGCGTGCCGCGCACGGCGGCGTCGCGACACAGCTGCGGCGGCAACTCGCGCATGTCCGGACGGAACGCACCGACGCCCGCGACGAAGATGTCGTCGCGCCAGCGCAGCACGTCGCTATCGGGCAGCACAGGCTCGCTGCTGGTGGTCGCGGCAATCACGATGCTCACGGTGTTCAGCACAGGCTCCACCGCGTCGACCACGGTCGCTTCCACACCAAGCGTAGCGGCATGTTCCGCGAGCGCGTGGGCGCGCTCCGCGCTGCGTGAAAAGATCATGAAGTGCCGCGTGCCCATGCCTGCGGCAAACGCTTCCAGGTGCGCCCTCGCCTGCACGCCCGCTCCGACGATCAACACCGGTCCCTTGGGGCGCGGCGCGAACTTGCGGGCGGCGAACAGCGTCACGGCGGCCGTGCGTCGACCGGTGATGGTGGGCCCGTCGAGCAACATTAATCGCTCTCCGGTATGCGGATCGAACACCATCACCTCACCGATGATGGAAGGCTTTCCCGCACGGCAATTCTCCGGATGCACGGTGATGTGCTTGGTCATCGCGACATCGCGATTGGCGGCGGGCATCACCAGCAGCACACCGCCACGGCGGCCGCGTTCCGGTTCGGTCAACGCGAAATGCAGACGCGCGGGCGCGCGCGCGGTGCCCGCGCGCATCTCCATGAGCATGGCCTCGATGCCGTCGGCCAACTGAGGGTACGGCAACAACTGTGCGGTTTGACGCGCATCCAGCGTGATCATCGATATGTCTCCGCTCCGGGGCGTGCGTCATTGTCGGGCGGCGGCGCGCTCGTCGCCGTCACATTGCGTCACGCATTGGCAGGTCTGATTCGAGTGTAGCCTGCATCGCGTGAACGCGTCTGCCGCATCAAAAATTATTCGCGATGCAGCGCACATGCGCTCAGCGACTCGCATTGCGCATGCGCTTGCCATCGTCGAGCGTCGCACCGCGCACTTCGAAGTGCACGCGGTCACGCATTGCTCCGGCAGCATCGACGAGTTCGAGCGTGTGACGCCCCGGCCACGGCAGCCACCCCACACGCGCACGGCCCGCAAGCGGCTTGCCGTCGAGCCGCCATGCCGCCCCCTTCGGCCAGGCGGCCGCCACCTGGAACCACAGACGCTGGTTCGCCGGCGGAATATCCGGGTCGAGCGCCACGATCGTGCCGTCGGGCGGCCCGGCAATTCGCCAGAGCGGTCCGCCGGGCGCTTTGGTCGCGAGCGAGGAAAGCACGATTGTGCGCTGCGACGTTCCGCGAAGGAACCACTCGTCGCGTGCAGGTTCAACGCGCTCGGCGTACTGCACCGCAACATGCTCAAGTCCGGGCGGCGGCGTGGGCGGCAGGCTCGCCGTGCGTCGATGCAGATAGTCCATGAGGCGATGCCAGATCGGTGCGGCTCCCGACACCCCGGAGACGTCCCACATCGGCGCACCGTCGGCATTGCCCACCCACACCCCGACCGTATAGTGTCGCGAGTACCCGACGGCCCAGTTGTCGCGCATGTCCTTGCTGGTGCCCGTCTTCACGGCGGTCCAGTAGCGCGTCGAGAGCGGGCTGTCGAGCCCGAACGTGCGGGTGCGCGCCTGCCGGTCGGCGATCATGTCAGAGACGATGAAACTCACCTGCGGCGAAAAGACGGTCGTGGGCATCACCTCCCTCGCGCGCGCTTTCGTGACGTCACCCGCGCGCGGGCGTACCGACGCCGGCATGCGCTCGTTCACGCCGCTGGCGGTGCCTCCGTTGGCGAGCGCGCGATAGGCATTCGCGAGCGTGAGCAGTGTCACGTCGGCGCTGCCAAGCGCGAGACTGTAGCCGTAGAAGTCGCCGCTTTGCGTGAGCGGCAAGCCGAGTGACACGAGCGTCTGGGCGAACCTGCGCGGTGTGACCATCACGAGCGTGCGCACGGCCGGCACGTTCAGCGACGAGGCCAGCGCCGTACGCGCGCTGATCCAGCCCTTGAAGTGATGATCGTAGTTCTGCGGAATGTACAGGCCGCCCCCCGTGGGCAGATCGATGGGAGAATCGTCGAGGAGCGACGCTGCCGTCAGGCGATGCTCCGCAATCGCCTGGGCGTAGAGAAATGGCTTGAGTGTCGAGCCGGCCTGTCGCAGCGACGTGACGCCATCGACCTGCGCCGCCGACGACAATGGCCCGGAGGAACCAACCCACGCGAGAATGTCGCCGCTTGCGTTATCGATGACGACAATGGCCCCGTCCTGCACGTTGCGCGAACGTCCCGGCGTGCCCAGCTCGCCCAGCGTCTGCTGCAAGGTGGTCACCGCCATGCGCTGGAGATTTGCGTCCAGCGTGCTGACAATTCGCGTGCCCGCGGGCGGACGACTCGCGCTGAACACTCGACGCGCGAAATGCGGTGCAAGGCCAACGGCATCGCGCGTCGTCATGACGCTTGCCGGTCGCGAAAACACGAGTTGCGCGTAGCCATCGAGGCCGTTGCAGTCAGACGCCTGCCTCATGTCACGCAGAATGCCGCAGGCGCGCTGCGCCACGCGCGCGGCGGGCGCGTTCGGCGCGCGCAGCAGCGCAACGGCCAACGCCGATTCGCGCGCGTCGAGTCCGCTGGGGAACTTGCCGAACAGCGTTTGCGAGACGGCCGAGATGCCGACGAGCTCGCCCCGAAACGGCACGAGGTTCAGATAGGCCTCGAGAATCTGATCCTTACGCCAGCGCTGCTCCAGCCACAACGCCGTTGCCGCCTGACCGATCTTCTGCGAAACGGATCGATTGCGGGTACTCGGTCGCAGATCGTCGTCGAGCAGCCCCGCCAACTGCATCGTCAGCGTGGAGGCGCCGCGCGTGCGCGTGTGCCAGAGGTTGCCCCACGCGGCGGCGGCCACGCCGCGCCAATCGACGCCACTGTGCTCGTAAAAGCGCTTGTCCTCGGAAACGATCAACGCCTCGCGAAAAGCGGGCGAGACATCGGCGAGCGTTACCCAGTCGCCGCGTTGCGCCTGCATGTCGGCCCGCAGGCGCTGCAAGGGTTCGCCGCGACGATCCAGCAGGATCCAGTCCGACGCGCGCCAGTCACGATGCACCTCGTCAAACGACGGGACGGCGCGCGCGGGTGCCGGGGACAGAAATGCCCCGAGCATCAGCGCAACGCTCAACACGACCTGACGGCCAACGCCCCAGCCCCGATGTTCAATCACGGCGCACATGCGTCTCACCCGGTTGCGACAAATCCGCGGGACGCACTGCCAGGATGCCGGCCGCGAGCATCAGTTGCGCGAGTGCGTAAAGAATCCAGATGGCGTACTCCTGCGCCATGATGGGGCCCACGAAGCGCGTGGTGCCGATGAGCGCGTCCGAGACCGTGAAAAGCAGCGCGCCGACGGCGGCCCATTCGCTCGGCAGGTCGGCCAGCAGCGCCGCCGAGGCCATCATCGCCAGCACGATCACGTAGCACGCCACTGGTGCCTTGAGTTCCCCCATTCCCGGCCAGTACATCGCGTACGCCAGCGCCGCCGCCGCCCACACCAGCACGATGGCGACGCGATGCCAACCGGGCACCTTCGCCCAAGGGCGCCGCAAGCGCCAGAACAACACGAAATACGCGAGATGGGCCAGCAGGAATGCGCCAAGGCCCAGAATGAAACCTTGCGCCAAGGTCGGCGAGGCGAGCAGCACGTCACCCGCGCCCGACAGGATCAGCGCCGCGCAAAGCCACACCCGCTCGCGCGGCACCCGGTGGTAAAGCGCCGCGAACAACAACAATGCACACAACAGCACCTTTGCAATGCCCTGGTCGGCATAAGGTGCGCCGCGCAACGCCAACGCATAGGCGGCGCCCGCAATCGCGGCCAGCCACCAGAAGCGGCGCGCCTCTCGTGGCAGCGCCGCCGCCGGGTCAAAGAAGTTCGACGTCATGACAGTGCGCCCCCATTCGTCATTACTTCGCCGGCACCACTTGCACCGGCGCGTTAGGCGTCTCGCCGTACATCGCCGGTTCGTACATCGCCTCGACCCGCGTTGGCGGTGTCGCGAACGTGCCGACGTTGTTCAGACGCACCGTGTACTCGATCCGATGCTGCCCCTTCGGCAGGTAATCGTAGTAGGCACGATAGGTGTCCTGCGCGCGCTCCTCGAAAGCGGGCGTGGCGCCTTCGCTCTTCTCGCCTTGCGTGGCGATGACCGAATCGCGTCCAAGCCCGCCACCCAGCACTGTCGCCCCGCCAGGCAGCGGATCGCTCACCACGACCCAGCGCATGTCGGCCTGCGCGTCGATATCCAGACGCACGCGCAATACCGCACCACGCACGAAGCGATCTCCCGAACGATCGGCGACGTCCTGCACTTGAACACTGCGCGTCACGCGATAGCCGGCGGAGAACGGCGCCTTGAGCGGAACGGCGGCCAGGCTCTGGATCGTTGCCCAAGGCTTGCCGGCGCCCGTCTGATCCAGGCGCAGCACATCGCGCGCGCTGTCCTTTCCGGCTGCCGCGTTGCTCAACCATGGCAACGAGACGGCCGGCGGCACGGTGCCTGCCTTGAGCTTGTCCCAGTCGACGGTTTGCACGCTGCCGCTCGTCTGGTTGTCGCGCTGCCACTGAATGGCCGTGTGTCCCGTCGGCGTGTCGCGCTCGAATCGCGCCGAGAATCGATCCACGGCCAAACCGCCCCAGACGTTCGCCGTGGTCGTCGACCAGGCCCCGCGCGACTGCAGTCCCAGCAGGCCGATCACGAGACGCGGCATCTCGTCCTTCCATGCCGGATTCGCGTTCATCAGCAACGCCAGCCGCGCCGCGTTGGTCTCGGGGCCGACCATCAGCCACCAGAGCCCGTCGCTTGCCTGCGTGGAGAAGCCCACACGTGTTCCCTGATACGACAGACGCGCCCGCAGGATCTGTTCGGCCTGCGCCATGCGCTCGGCACGCTGTGGCGCGTCGGGCAGGCGCTGCAGGATCGCGTACCAGTCGATGACCGCAGACGTCGGCCAGTCGTTCGGCGCGAGGGTGAGCGAACTCAGCATGCGTGCGCTTGCCCGACCGTACCGGGACAACGCTTCGATGGCGCTCAGCTTGCGCAACGTCAGGTCGTCACGCGGGGCCCAGAAGCGGCGCGTGAGACGCCCTTCGACGAACGCCGTCAGTCCGTCCTCCATGCGTGCCAGCGCGTCGTCCGGCAACGCATAGCCTGGGTCGAGCGCCTTCGCTTCGCTGCTTACGGCCAGCAGATAGGCAGTGAGCGTATCGCTGCCCTGATTCGCAAAACCCTCTTGCGGCGGGAAGTAGCTCGCCAGCCCGTCGTCGTCGAGATACGACGGCAGCGTGCCCATCACCCGTTTCCACTGCGCAGTGTCGCGCATGCCGATCGCCTTCGACGCCAGTTGCTCCAGGCAACCGTACGGATAGACCTCGAACCAGCGCTTCACTCCCGGCAATCCCTGCGACAGACGCGGTTGCAGGCTGATGCGAACCCCGCCGCGCAACTTTCCGGTGCTGTCTGCCACCGCGCCCGCTGGCGGTGCCATGGGCAGCGTCAGACTGCCTTCCACCTGCGTGAGCACCGACTGCTGGACGCTCGCAGGCAACGACGGCTGAATGTCCTGCCCGACCTTGATGGCATCGCTCGCGGCGGGCGCCGTGCCCGTCGCCGGTGCCTGTGCGCTGACTTCCCACAACACGCGTTGGGCACGCGTGTCCGCCAGTCCGGCAGGCGCCGTCACGTCCCACGTCACTTCACGCGATTCGCCGGCCGGCACGTCAACCCGTTGCGGTGCCAGGGTCAGTTGCGTGGCGCGTGCGGTCAACTGCACCTGCATCGCATGTTGCGTGGTATTGCGCACGGTGAATTGGGCACGATACATGTCGCCCTCGCGCACCAGCGGCGGCAAACCCGAGATCAATTGCAGGTCCTGCGTGGTGCGAATGGTCGCGGTCCCGGTGCCGAACCAGCCAAGCGCCTGCGCACCGGGCCTGCCATCATCGGCCACGGCCACGATGCGGAAACTGGACAGCGCGTCGCCCAGCGGCACGTCCACACTCGCCTCGCCCTTGTCGTCGAGCACGACGCGCGGTTGCCAGAGCAGCAGCGTGTCGAACAGCTCGCGCGTCGGACTCTTGCCGCCGCCGCCGCCCGCCGGTACGGCCTTGCGACCGTAGTGGCGGCGTCCGATGATCTCCATCTGCGCGGTGGCCGTCGTCACGCCGTAGCTGCGACGCTGCCACATGGCATCGAGCAGATTCCAGCTGGTATTCGGCGCCAGCTCCAGCAGCGCCTCGTCGACGGCCGCAACGGCAACCTCGGTGCCGGCCACGACCGGCTTGCCGTCCGGCTGCGTGACTTTGATGCGCACCTTGGCATGACCGCGCACCGGGTACGTCGCCGCGTCCGGCTTTACTTCCACGCCAAGACGCTGCCCCGCCGTGCCCACACGCAACTCGGTCAAGCCGAAGCGATAGGCCGGTTTGCCCAGATCCACCAGCCCCGTCGGGGCCTGATACTCCCGGCCCTCGTACCAAAACGCCCGGAACCATTCCAGCGGCTGCTTCCAGCCCCATTGGAAGAACGAGTACCAGGGCACTTCATGGATTCGACCCCGCACCGCGAGCACCGACACGTAAACGTTGGGGCCCCAGGTGGGTTCGACCTTGAGCGAAATGCTGGGGTCCTTGCCGGAGATCTCCATCGTGCGCGTCTGGATCACGCCTTCGCGCTCGATCGCGACGAGCGCCGTTGCCGAGCGGAACGGCATGCGCACCTGAAGCTTGGCCGTCTCGCCCGGCTCGTAAGCCCGGCGCTCCGGTAGCACATCCATCCGGTCGGTATTGTCACCGCCGAACCAGACCTCGCCGCGTCCCGTCACCCACACGCTCGTTGTCGACGTACTCAGATTGCCCTTGTCGTCCTTGGCCTGTGCCACGAGCGTAATTTCGCCCGGCTGCGAGAGCGAAACGTCGCACGCCAGCAAACCGCGCTCGTCCGTCTTGCCGCTGCACACCGTGCCGAGATCCTTGACCTCGGTGTGGTTGTCGTACGCATAGAACCCCCCCACCATGCGCTTGCGACTGCTGGTGGTCATCCGCGCCTCGGCGCGCACGTCCATCGCCACCCCGGCCTTCGGCTTGCCCTGCAAATCAAGCGCGAGCGCCTTCACCGGAAGCTTGTGGGTCACCGACACCCAGCTCTCGCTGCGCACGCCTGTGATGAGATTCGCGGGCCACAACGTGGCATTGCCCCGAAGCGTCTGAATTTCGCCGTTCGGATCCGCGAAGCTCGCCTCGAGCACGAGATCGCTTGGACGGTCGACCTTGGGCAAGTCCTTGAGCGTCAGATTACCTGCACCGTTTCTGTCGAGCACAAGCCGTTGCTTGTCGGCGACCAGCTTCTGATCACTCGCTCCCGCACTCTCGTCATTGCCCTGATCCCCGTCATCGGCCTCCGACTGCGCCGACGGCGGACGGTACGGCGTGAAGCTGAAATCGTCATACCCGTCGAAGGTCATGTCTCGCACGCGCAACAACGCCGAGACGCGCACCGGCAAGTTGCCCGCCGGGCCACCCGCCACGTAGTTCACCTGCACATTTACCGGGGCTTCGGTCTTGTTGATGAGCGGTGACTTCGCGGCATCGCGCACACCAATCGATCCGGCCAGCACCGGCAGACGGAAAGCCTCCACGCGGAAATGCCCCGCGTCGAGCGATGATGGATACGACTTCGGACGCGAATCCGCCTCCGTGTAGTCGAGCGTCACCGCGTACTCGCCAAGCTTCGCGCCCTGCGGAATCTGGAAAGTGTTTTCGGCGAGCCGTCCATTGCGCCACTTGATGGGCTGCGTGTAGGTTTGTCCGGAACCCTCATGGGTGATCGTCAATTGCGACGGCAGACTCGCGGGCAACACCAGCCCCTGCATCGTTTCCTGACGGATGAAGTGCTTCATCGACACCGTTTCGCCAACGCGGAACAGCACGCGGTCGAATACCGTTTGCGCGCGCACGGTGGGACTGCTGCCACCGTCGGTCGGCACATGAAACCGCCAGGGCTCGATGCCGCGATCCCAGTCGGAAGACACGAACGCCATGTCGGGATCGTTACCCTGCGTGCGGGCGACCACGAAGTACCCCGAGCGCATCGTCTTCTCGCAGTACCGGTATCGCTCGAGCGACTTGTCGATCTTCGCCACGCCCGTCTTGTCGGTCACGGCGCTCGCCACTTCGCTGCCATCGCAATCGAGCACTCGCACCTTCGCATTGGCCACCGGCTGGCCTTTGTCCAGCGTCGTCACCCACGCAATGGCATTCTCGCGGCCCATCTTGAAATGCACCCCAAGATTGGTGACGAGCACCGTCGTGCGTACGTACATCGGCAACGACTTGCCCAACAGGGCCGCCCCGAGCGATGGCGAGGCCAACTCCACGACATAAAAGCCGGGCTTCTGGAATGGAATGCCGACCACTTCGAACGGGCGCGGATCTTTCTCCTTGGGCACGGGCAGGGTCAACGCCTGGACGCCAGGCCATCCGGACAGCAACGACAGGCTGCGCGTGTCATAACGCGTGATCTTGTCCTCGACGATCACCGCGGCATTCGGCCCGAACGCCACATTGGCCGCTGGGGCCGTAAGAATCGACGGCATCGCCTGCGCAATCTGCTTGCGGGTCATCGTCGTTTCGTCGAATCGGCGCACGCGCGACATCCAGTTCATGACCTCGGCGTCGTCGTCGACCCGCAGTTGCAGGGTGCGCCCGCTCTCGCCGCCCCCTCCGGTCTTCGCGGCCTCGCCAGCCACCCCCAGCCCGTTGATCTGCAGCGCAGGCTCGACCTTGCGCAGCGTGACCGGCAGCATCGGCGGCATGCCGGGCTCGGCAAAGCGCTCCACAATGCCGAACGGCGCGGCCGCGAACTTGGCCAGCGGCGGCATCGTCGCTGTCTTCGTCTTCAACGGGAATTCGCCGGCGTTGTCGAGCGCTCGGCCACTGTCGTCCGTAAATCCTTTCGGCAGCGAGATCGTCAGCTCGGCCTTCTCGGGGAACGGCGCGTTGAACGTGACATCGCTCACACTGGACGTGCGATCCGAATCGCTGAACGTCGGCGACCGTTCGGCACCCGCGCCATGCAGACGAATCTTGGCCGCCATGTCGCGCGCAACGGGCGAGTTGAACGTCAGACGCAGTGGTCGCAACGGCGTGCAGGGCGCGTTCGCATTCTCGCGCTCGCAACTGAAACTGGCCGTGAACGGTTCACGCACGTCGTATTCAAAACGTCGCGCCTGCTTCGTTGGCACGCCCGATGGCGTGGTGATACCCGCGCCCCACACCAGATGCATCTTGGCGCCCGCCGCAAGCGTTCGGTTGCATTGCAGCATGACGACACGCGCTGCCTGCTTCTCCAGACTGAAACGCTTGAGCAACGCCGAACGCGTGCCGCCCTCGATTCCCTTCACGCCGATGCGTTCCCCAACCCCTTCCGTCTCGCACCAGGCGTGTTGAATCACACTGGCGGGCTGCGCCGCGCCATTGAGCGTAAGGATGAAGATCTGGTTTTCGTCGATGGGACCGTACGACGGACGGATGGACGTGACGGCCGGGCCGCCCGTGTTGAACGCGTAACGCGTGGTGCCCGACAGCGCGGCGCCCGAGACGGCGGACAACCCGCCGCGCAGCTCCACCGAGCATTTCGCACCCGGCGGCAGCGACGACTTGAAATCGTAGACCCAGATCTTCGGTTCGAGCCAATGGCCCTCGCCTGCGAGCGACGTGTCGGTGCACTTCACGGCGGCTGGCGCCTGCGCGCGCGGATCGCCCGCCGGCACCATGGCTTCGTCGAACTTCACGACGACCTGGTCCACACTCGCGACCTCGCCTTGCGGACTGACGCTCGTGACGCGCGCCGCCTGCACGGGCGACGCGGCGAACCCACCAAGACACAGCACCGCCCACACCCACGGCGCGGCCGGCCAGACGCGTTGCGTTCGGCTTTGCATGCCGGTCTCCTCCCGAGTTCTGGTCAGGCGATTCTACCCCGCAGTCGTTGGCATTTCGAACCGTTTCCCTTCCCATGCACATCGGGAAACCGCATTTCGGATCGGCCGCTCGACCGAGGCGGAATCTTCTGGGTTGGGTTCCAGGATTCGCCTATGTCACACTGGCACCTTTCCATGTTCGCAACGTGGGCGCGTCATGTCTCTAGCCATTCTCCACCCCAAGAAGAACGCACTGGTCTATCTGGTGAAGATTCTTAGCGGCTCGCTGATCGTCTGGTTCGGCCTGCGGGCGGCAGGCTTTCCAGAGCCTTATTGGGCAATGATCTCGCTCATCATCGTGACCGAACCGGACCCGATGCAGGCGCGCAGCAACTTCAAGGCGCGCTCGATCAACACGATCACCGGGGCCGTCATCGCTTGCATCGTCTTACTCGTCTTCGGGCCCGGGCTGGCGGCCATGCTTGTGGGCATCACGCTGGCCACGCTGGCTGCAATGCTGGTGCAGAACTATCCGGCCAATTGGCGTCTGGGCCCGGCCACCGTGGTCATTCTGATGTCGGCAGCGTTGAGCGGACAGGGGCAAGGGCTGCATCAGGAGCTCAGCCTCGCCATGTTGCGCGTGATCGAAGTGCTGATCGGCTCCACTGTCGCGCTCATTCAGTCGCTAATCTATGGGCGCTACGTGAAGCCCTGGTTGATGCCCACTGACTGAGCCGTCGAACATAAGGCCGCGCAAACGGCTTGCCGTCCGATCCATCGATCGGACAAGCGAACGCCTGCCCCAAGCGCGCAGGGACATGCCGGGACATCCGGCAAAGGGCGGGAAAATAGCGATGCGAGGCGGCGTGGCGCCGCGCCCGCTCAGCGAGACGATTGTCGGTTCGCCAGATAGTGCAGCGGCAGCGCATTGCTGCGCTTGAAAGCGCTGAGCACGATGTTCGAGCGCACGTTCTCCACGCCCGGCACCTGCATCAGCCGCTTCATGACGAAGGCCGACAGGGCATTCAGATCCGGCACCACGATGCGCAGCAGGTAATCCGCCTCGCCAACCACCGCGTGACACTCGAGCACTTCGGGCAACAGATCGATTTCCGCCTGAAAACGTTCGATGACCTGATCGCCATGATGTTGCAGACGCAACGTCGTGAATGCCGTCACGGCCAGACCCAACGCTTCGGGTCGCAGCACCACACGATATCCCTCGATAACGCCTTCAGCCTCGAGCCGCTGCAGGCGGCGGCCTATCTGCGACGCGGAAAGCGCCACGTGCTCTGCTAACTGATGGTGCGTGGCACGCCCCTCCTTCTGCAACGCGTCCAGAAGAGCCAAATCGAAGTGATCCAGAACAAGCATGACGATTCTCCGCAATAATTCACATTTTTATGCGAAATTTATGCAAACGACTTTCACCACAGGCGCATTATGCGCCCATTTCGCATGCCATGCGCACTACACTTTCAATCACTGTCACTGCCTGATTGAGTCGTTCGCATCATGTCCCTTACTGCCATGCTCCGAGAGCAATTCGATGCCGGTCTCACGACCCGGCCCGACTTCACCATTGAACAACCCGTCGATCAATACGGCGCGGTCGATCACGCGGTGTGGCAGCAACTCTACGAACGTCAAACGGCGATGCTGCCGGGCCGGGTCTGCGATGCGTTCATGGACGGCATTCGCGCCCTCGACATGGACGCGCGTCGCGTGCCGGAGTTCGAACACCTGAACGAAAAACTGATGGCGGCGACCGGCTGGCAGGTCGTTGCCGTACCCGGACTCGTGCCGGACGATGTCTTTTTCGAGCATCTCGCAAACCGCCGCTTCCCGGCGACGTGGTGGATGCGCCGTCCCGACCAGCTCGACTACCTGCAAGAGCCCGACTGCTTTCACGACGTCTTCGGTCACGTGCCGCTGCTCGCCAATCCGGTGTTCGCCGATTTCATGCAAGCCTACGGCAAAGCCGGCAAGGTCGCGCAATCGCTGGGGGCACTCCCGTTGCTCGCCCGTCTGTACTGGTACACCGTCGAATTCGGCCTGATGCGCGACGGCGACGGCCTGCGCATCTATGGCGCCGGAATTGTCTCGAGCCGCGGCGAAACCGACTTCTCGCTGACCTCGCGCGCGCCGAATCGGCTCGGATTTTCGCTCGAGCGGGTACTGCGCACGCAATACCGCATCGACACATTCCAGCAGACGTACTTCGTGATCGACGACTTCGCCCAACTGTTCGACGCCATGCGTGCCGACCTGCCCACGCTGTTCAAAACGTTTGCCGAGCAGCCGGCATTCGAGGCCAACGCCCGCCATACCGACGACACACCTATCCTGTTGCCGGCATGATGCACGGTCTGGCAGGCCCCGGGTCGCGCCGCGGCCTGTCGCTCGACGCCTCCTGGCGCCCGGTCTTATGTCCCGACCCTTCGCGTTATAGGACAGGGCTCACGCACACGCCCAGCTCGCCTGTGAAACAATAGGTCGCATGAACCGGCAACCCTGCCGCTTCGTGGGCGCTGCGTGCGGCCCAGCCGACAACCCTCCTGACAACCGTACGCAGCCATCACTGACGCCATGCCGACGTCGGTGCATGCCCGTTGGCCCGATTTGCACTGAACGCTTTGAAAGGAATGCCATGACAACACGACTCTCCTCCGAGGCACGCGCCAGCCTGACCGAAGTGCTGCCAGAGTGGCACCAGGTGGTCGGACGCGACGCCATCCAGCGCAGCTTCACATTCCACGACTTCAATGAGGCCTTCGGCTTCATGGCGCAGGTCGCGCTCAAGGCCGAGAAGATGAACCACCATCCAGAGTGGTTCAACGTCTATAACCGGGTAGACATCACCCTCTCGACGCACGACGCCGACGGCCTGACCCAACGCGATGTCGATCTGGCCGTGGCCATCGACCAGTTCGCAGGCGATCGCGCCTCCAACTGACCTGCCGCTGCGCGCTTGCTGCCGCGGGTAACGCCCGACGCGTTCAGCGCTTCGGTGCGAGCAGCGTGCCACGGCACGCCTTGGTACCGCAGTGGCAAGCGTATTCGCGTTTCAGTTTTGCCGTGTAGCGCGCGTCGATCACCAGACCGTAGTCGTAAAACAACTCTTCGCCAGGCTCGATGTCGCGCACGGCATAGATATAGACATGTTCGCCCTCTTCACGCGCTTCGCAGTTGGGTGAGCAGGCGTGGTTGATCCAGCGGGCGTTGTTGCCGTCGACCTTGCCGTCGATGCATCGTCCGTCTTCCAGACTGAAGTAGAAGGTGTGCGTCGGGTGGGCCGGATCGTGAGGATGGCGGCGCAAGGCCTCACGCCACGAAATGATCTCGCCCTTGTACTCGATCACGCGATCCCCTTTCTTGAGACGCTTGAGCGCGTACACCCCCTTACCGTGGACGCCGGACTTCCTGACTTCGATTCTGCGCTTGGCTGCCATCTCTGTGCGATGAGGTTTCGTGGATGCAAAAAAGCGCAGTGTACAGGCAGGCGACACTCATGTGCGTGACAAGCGTCGACGAAAAAAAACGTCACCCGGTACCGAATGACGTTCTCCCCCTGGCTCGCGCCGCCTGCGCGTGACGAATGCCGGTCAGCCGCTCAGGTTTTGCTATACAGCTTCCAGACTTTGCGCTGCATGGCGATGTCGGCGTCCTCATGCGCGTTGCAGTCCAGCGGCAGGCGCGAATCGTCGTACGTCACATTGAAGTGATCGCAGTGGTATTGGCCTTTGCCGCGCGCCGAGACTTCGAAGTGGCTGCACGTCAGGCACATGCGTTGCGGTGGTACGTCGCCCCGCTCCTGCATCGTGAAGATCAGCTTGACGAGCGTTCGGTAGAGTTGGGCACATTCCTTCTCGCCCAGCGATTCCGACGCCGTGGTCAGGAAGTTCGGCCATTGCGACGCCTTTTTGGCTGCCGTCTTGCCGCGCGCGGTCAGACGCAGCGCCAGGGCACGACCGTCGTTCGCATCGCGACGCTTCTCGACCAGACCCTTGTTTTCCAACGTGCTTACGGCCTCGCTGACCGTGGCCGATGTGAGTGCGGCATCCTCCGCAATCTCGCCCAATCGCATCGGCACGCCACGCGAGAGCAAGAGCGTCAGAATCTCGCCCTGCGTCGGCGTCAATCCAGCCATTGCCGCGCCCTCCCAGGCGTGGCTCCGTAACGCGGTTCCCATGCGCAACAAACCGGCTGTCACGCGCTTGGGCAGCGCTTCATCTAGTGGGGTCGGAGTAGCCATGATTTTCGTTAGGATTTCTAAAAACTATACGTCAGTAAAACAGCTTGTCAAATGAACTTACGGGCGGTGCATCACACGTCTCGTCATTGCCTTGCATCCATGTCGGCGCCCCGCCCGGGGGAAACCCTAAGCCACTTCCGTGTCGATACGCGACGGCAAGTCGCTGTTGAACCCACCGCCCCACCACGATTCCATTGTGTGTTCTGAGTTTGATTTTGGCGTATCAGTTCTTGTACTGATCTCCCAAATCCTACTCAAGATGTTTACAAAATATTGGTGTCCTGCGCACTCGCTTTGCGAAGGATCAAATTGGGAAAAACATTTCGCATCCCATGCCAATTACGCGGCAGATCGAACAGGCGTCGCCCGCAGCGGCCGTTGGGAACCGCCTCGCATCCCGCACGATCTCCGCGCACATCGGCAAAGCCTCGCCAGACATGGCTCGCAGACCTTAGCGATCCCACCCACGGGCCACCATCGCGGACAACGATCTTGTGAAAATCCACTCGATTTTCGAGACATTTCGGCGCCATCCGACATGCGGCGTGAGCGTACCCGATGCCCTGCGTTTCGTAGCAAACGTCCAACGACATGCGAATCATTTGAAACGCGACCGTAAATCGCCAATCGGCGAGGGAGGTGCTGCGCAGGAAACTGGAGGGAAGTGCGGGGCAACGTGTCCGCAGGAGGCCCCTTCCGGACACGCGAATTGAAGAATTTGACAGTACCAGCGATCTCGCTCGTTACATTCTGCAAAACCAGCATCTTTCACTTCTTGCACCACGCACGCCAAGTCACATTTCAAAGTGGCGAGATTGTATCCGCGAACCGTTCGGCTAACGCAGGAACGTCAAAATTATCCACAAAACCCCGTTTTCGAGGGTGTTCTGCACAATATTTAGGCACCTGTGGATAACTTTCTGGATAACCTGTCGGACTGGTTGTGCATGGGTTCGGGATAACTCGCGAATCTTTCCACAAGGCCAAAAACTGTTCCGAGTTGTTCTTGGGATACCCGCTGTTTTTCCATCCAGTTCTCATTCGGGCAACTTTCTGTTTACTCAACGTTAACTGTGGTTATCCACAGGAGTGGGCCGCCTTTGTTAACTACTACTATGTATACATACAGTAAACCTATTAAAACCTTAAAACCTTGCTATGGGCGACGCAAAATCGGCAAAACGCGCTCAGCCTGAATCGTGGAAAACGCATCGCTTGCGATGCACAATTCGGCCAACGGCGCCGGGACACGGCGCGTCGTGGGTGGGACTAAGCGGAAACGTTTGCTGCCCGGTAGCGCGTGCTGGACGGTTGCAAAACGTACGGGCAAGAAAAAACCCCGCCAAGGCGGGGTTCCTCACACCGATCGCATAACAACGATCGCGTCCAGAGACCGACGGTACCCAGTCCGGCCCGTCGGCCAAGGCCTCAGTTCATGCGGCCCATCGCAAGCATTGTTGGCGAACCATTTCGTTGAGTGACTTGGCTTCCTCGTGGACGTCGCGCAGCCAAACAGCGTCGTTCTTGCCGGATGCGACAAGCTGACGGACTTCTTCGCAGGCTGCTTCGGCCTCCAGCACCGCCGCGTGCGGCTTGATGATCTCCAGCGTCCGCATGATGTGATGCCCCAATGTGGTGCGCTCGCCGGTCTGAGGATCGACGTAAGCCCCTTCCAGTCCAAAGCGGCAAGCTTCGAAGCGATTGAACGTGTAGACGAGGTAATCGTCCTCGCTCAGCACGAACGGACGCTCCTCGAGCAGATAACGGGCCAGGGACTGGATGTAACAGGCGATAGCGGCCGCGCGGCCGACCGATAAGGGGGTATCCATGACTCGCACTTCGATCGTCCCAAAACCCGGTTTCGGCCGAATATCCCAGTAGAAGTCCTTCATGCTCTCGACGACGCCGGTTTTCACCATCTTGTCGAAGTACGTCTCGAAGTCTTCCCACTTCAGCACGAATGGCGCGCGGCCCGAGAGTGGGAACGCGAACACCGAGTTCAGACGTGCCGAGTGGAAGCCCGTGTCGACACCTTGCACATAGGGCGATGAGGCCGATAGCGCGATGAAGTGCGGGATATAGCGCGACATGGCGTGCAGCAGGTACAAGGCGCTGTCCGGATCCGGGCAGCCGATGTGCACGTGCTGGCCGAAGACCGTGAACTGCTTGGCCAGGTAGCCGTATAACTCGGACAGGAAGTGAAAACGTGGCGAATCATAGATCGTACGTTCGCTCCAGCGCTGAAAGGCATGGGTGCCGCCGCCGCACAAGCCAACGTTGAGCTGCTCGCTCGCCGCCACCAGCACGTCTCGAACCCGGCCCAGCTGCGCGACGGCATCGCTATGTCGATGGCAGATGTCCGTCGACAGCTCGATCATGCTTTCCGTCATCTCTGGCTTGATCTCGCCCGGGTGTGTCTCCTTGGCCACGAGCCGCATCAGATCGGCGGCGGCTTTGGTCAGATCGTAATCGTGGCGATTGACGATCTGCATCTCCAGCTCCACACCGAAAGTGCACGGCTTCGAGGGAATGAATGCTTCTAATGACATGGTTTAATCCTTCCGTTCACCGACCAGGGCCAACGCCCAATAAACCACCAGCGGCGCGACCAGTTGCAGTGCTGCGACCGTGCACATCACCACGGCCTTGAGCGTCGGGTCGAACTGCGGGTAAATGTCGTACGTGTCGGCAACGAGTACGAACGCGAGACTGGCCATCGGGCACAACGACAACCCGAGCGCGACGGCCTGCTTGTAACTGATCCCCGCCTGATGGGCGACGGCGACCGTGCCCACCACCTTGGCGATGCCGCGCACCACGATGATGGCTGCCGCGGCCAGACCGCCGATCACGACGTATTCCCACCGGAACGCCAGCGACGTCAGCACGAAGAGCACCACCGCAAGCAACCAGCCGGCCGTGCCGAAGTACGCGGGCCAAAGCTGCGGACGCTCATCCAGATTTCGGAAAATGATCCCGGCAAGCAGCAATGTGAGCGAGTTCGGTAACTTGAGCATATGCACCAGCGCGACCATCAGCATGATCAGGCCGATGAGAATCACGAAAGCATGCTGGTCCTGGCTACCGAACTTGCGAAAGATCAGATTGCACGCCTTGGCCAGTACGAACGCCAGCACGATCGAGCCAATGAGCAGGTACAAAGGATGAAACAGGACGACCCACACGCTCGAGTGATACGCCTGGTGCATCCATCCGTAGACAAGCTTCACCGCGACGACCGCGTACACGCTGTTAAGCGCCGCCAGGGCCAGCAAACGCTCCGTTACCTGCCCCTCGGCACGCAGCTCGTTCTTGAGCTGGATCACCACGGCCGGCGAGGTCGCCATGCTGATGGCGGCGATGAGCACTGCGCTCAGCGGCGCCACCCCGAACACCCACAGCACGGCATAGACCGCCACGAAGGTGAGCAAAGCTTCGAGCGCGCTGGTAACGATGATCCAGGGGTTGGCCCGCATCCATTTCAGGTTGAGGCGGCTGCCCAGTTCGAACAGCAACAAACCCAGCGCCAGATCGATCAGCAGCCGGATGGCCGCACTCGTCTGCGCGTCCAGCATCGAGGAAAGACCCAGGGTACCGCCGACCAGCCCGACCACGGCGTAACCGGTGATCCGCGGCAGGCGCAGTCTCCGGAAACAGATTTCCCCCGCGAGTCCGGCAAAAACCAATGCCAGCCCAGCGAAGAAAACGGGATCGGGCGTCGGCGGCCAGCCCGGAAAGAGGGACAGTTCCGACGTCATTAATGCTCGCTTTGCGCCGCTTGACGGCGCATCAAGTGGTGGAAAGGAAAGAAAGTCGCGCGCGGGGTTGCAGATTAAGAACAAATGCACGACGAACCCGAAGGGTTGGGCCCATTTTGCCACACTCGGTTTCCGACGCTTCCAAACGGGCGTCTCGATGGCAGGAGGTTTGACCTGGCACAAACCCATTTCATCCCGATGCCGAACGGTGGGGACGGCGCACCTTGGAGGCGGGATATGGCCCTTCAGCCGGGAGTTACGGGGGCAAGCCCCGAAGGGGCGCCGCCCCCGCATGGGGCGGGGTTACCGTCGCTATAGGGTCAGATTCAATTTATTGAATCCCCGTGTATTTTCGGAGAACGACGGCAGGCGGGCGTGGGCCGCGCGTCATGAAGGAACGTGGGAAACGTCGATGGGAGATAGCGAGGTCGCGGGTAGCGGGGGCGGCGAGCGAAGGATCCGGCCAAGCCCGACGGCGCGCGAAGCCGGCGTGCCTGTTGGGGCACGCGCGTTGTCAGCCTTTGCGCAGCCAGTGCATCAGGTATCGCGCCGGGTCGATGGCGTCGGCCAGATCGCTGCCGACCGGCCACGGTTCGCCCTCGATCTGACTGGCGACCAGCTCCGCGCACAACGATGCGAACACCAGGCCCCGAGAGCCGAACGCGAAGCTGGCATACAGGCCGTCAAGGCGCGGCAGATCTCGGAGATGCCCGCCGCCCAGCTGTTGACGTTGCGTGTCGAGAATGGCCATGTCAGGCAGTTGCCCCGCCATCGGCAGGCGGTCGGGCACCATGGAGCGAAACGCCGTGCGCCCGCCCAATTCGGCGGCGGCGTGCTCGCTCGCCAGCCCACCATCGCCGAGCGTGTTCGCATGGGCTGGCAACAGCGCGGCAAGCCGACGCAGATTGGCCTGGTGATCGGTGACGCGTATGGCCTCGGCCGGGTCGTCGAAGCCGTAGGTCGCACCTGTGATGGGCCCAGTGCCCCCCAGCGACGACGGCGTTACGTAACCGTCTCCGCAGACCGGCACGCGCAGGTCGGTCAACATGTCGGGGGGCAGGAACGTCAATTGCCCGCGCACCCGTTTGACGGGCAAAAACTCGGGCGCGAGGTACGGCGCGAGCAGTTTCTGGGAGATGTCTGCGGCCGTCACAACGATGGCGTCGGCCTCGGCCAACACGTGACCCGCTTCGTCGATCGCGGTCCAGCGGCCATTGCAGCGTTCGAGCCGTTCCACGTTCACGCCGTAGCGGGCATCGAGCAACGGCCCGGCAGCAACCAATTCGGCCCGGCAGAGCATCGCCGGCGCCAGCCAGCCGCCTTCCGGAAACCAGACGCCGCCGCGCGCGAGCGTTTCGCCGGCAAGCGCCGATGCTTGCGCCGCATCAACCCACTTCGCGTACGTCTGCGGATACCGGTGCGCCGCTATGAGTTGCTGCAACGCGTGCGCCTGATCGTCGTCCGTGGCAACCTGGAGCAAGCCGTCGGCATGCCCGGGCAGTCCACCCGGCAGCGTTCTCCACTGCGAGAGCGCGTACAGAAAGCCCGCCCGCGTCAAGCGAGACAGCACGTTATCGTCAACCGAGAGTTGCGGATGAAAGACCCCCGCCGGGTTGCCCGACGCCGCCGTGCCAGGCGCTTGTGCCCGTTCGAACAGGCGCACCCGCCAGCCGCGGGCGACAAGACGCCGCACCATCGCCGCCCCCGCCATTCCCGCGCCGACCACAATCGCCTCACGGGCGCGCTGCGGGGGCACGGTGGGCGGATCGTAACGCCGCATGCGATAAGGCGGCGCGTAATCGCCCGCAAGCACGTCCGGCTTGCCGCCGTGTCCGGCACGCGGGGCGACTTGGAAACCCGCGCCGATGAGATCACGTCGTACCGCTTCGACGGCGGTATGCGTCGCCAGCGTGGCCCCGTCACGTGCCAGACGGCCAAGCGTCTTGAAGACGTTAGGCGTCCACAGATCGGCGTTTTTTTCAGGCGTGAAACCGTCGAGATAAAACGCGTCCGCGCCGGCTCGCAGCGACGGCATCAGATCGAAGAAGTCGCCGAAACCGACGCTCAGGACCACGCCGGGCGCCGGCTCCAGCCGGTGCCAGCCTGCCACGGGGCCTGGCCAGACGTCGCACAGCTTCTGTACCAGAGGCGCGAGTTGCGTCATGCCGGGCAGAACGAGCATCGCCTCGAGACAATGCCGTAAATCCTGCACCCGGAACGGAAACTTCTCCACCGACACGAAATGCAGCCGCGCGGGCCGTTGCGGATCGTCCCGCCAGGCGGCCCACGTTGCCAGGAAATTCAGACCCAGGCCGAAGCCGGTCTCGACGATCACGAAAGCCTCGCGACCGCGCCAGCGTTCGGGCAGACGGTTGCCGCCCAGAAAGGTATGTCGCACCTGACCGAGCGCGTCGTCAGTGCGGTGATAGGCCTCGTCGAAGACTGCCGAACAGGGGGTGCCGTCCGCGCCGGTCGCCGGTTCTGCCGGCATGATGGGACTGGCGCCTGCGCGACGCTTCATTCGCCGCCCCGCTCTTCTGTCACGATCTCGATGAGTCCCGGTAGCGACACCACGCCCAACCATTCGCCCGCCTCGTTCGCCACGGGTACCCAGTCGACGTGCAGCTTGCCGACGGCGCGCAGCGCGCCGACCAGCGTCATCTCGCCATCGAGCGCTTTGCACGGCACGATCACCTCCGTCCAGACAGCGGGTTCGCCGGTGGCCTGCCGCCGCCACCAGCGTGCGGCGTCGAGTGTTCCGACAAGACGGCCGTCCTGGTCGCGGACGACGAGGTTGCGATAGCCGGTGGCGATAAAGCGCTCGCCGAGGGCTTCCGAGGTCATGGCGTCGTTGACGACGGCGTCGTTGTCCGTCGCCAGCGACGACAGGCGCATCTCGCTGCCCTCGCCGGTCATCGACAGCCATCGGCCTGCCACCTGATTGCGGCGCAGCGATTTTGCGTAGACGGAATCCGCGCGTAATGTGTGAGCTGTGATGTAGGCCGTCACGCACGCCAACATCAGCGGCAGCACGACCTGATAACTCAGCGTCATCTCGAAGATCATCAGAATCGACATCAGCGGCGCATAGGTCGTTGCCGCAAGGAACGCTCCCATGCCGACCACGGCGTAGCTGCTCGCCACCGAGGCGGCGGCAGGCGCGAGCGCATTCATCGCGATGCCATAGAGGCTGCCGAGCGCGGCACCGACGAAGAGCGTTGGCGTGAACACGCCACCCACGGCGCCGGAGCCCGCCGACGATGCGGTCGCCAGCACCTTGAACACCAGCACCATTGCGAGCGCTTGCCATGCCCAATGCGTGTGCAGGATCGAGTTGACCACGCTGTAGCCGTTACCCCAGACGTGCGGCACCTTCAGCGACAGTATCCCCACGATGAAGCCGCCAAGTGTGAGGCGCAGGAACAGCGGCACGGGTAGCGCGCTGAAACGATGCTTGGCGGTGTCGAGCAGGCGCAGGAACAGCGGCGCGAGTACGCCGGCGAGAATGCCGAGGCCGACGTAGAAAAAGACTTCCCAGCCGGAAACGAAATCGAAGCGCGGCATCCGGTAGACCGCTTCGTAGCCGAGAAACTGACGGATGACGATGTTCGCGATGACTGAGGCGACGACCAGCGGGCCGAGCGTTGCGGTTGAAATCGAGCCGTAGACGATTTCGGAGATGAACAGCGCGCCCGCGATCGGCGCGTTATACGCCGACGTGATACCGGCCGTCGCCCCGCAAGCGACGAGCAGGCGCAAGCGCTCGGGCGGGAAGGCGAGCATGCGGCCGACGAGCGACGCGAACATTGCGGCGAGTTGCACCATCGGCCCTTCCCGGCCGATCGACGCGCCCGAGGCCACCGAGCACAGCGACGACAAGCTTTTGACCAGGGTCTGGCGCAGGCTCAGCACGCCGGTGCCGATGGCAATGGCTTCCATGTAGTCGTCGGAGCCCTTCTTCGGCACCCACAACGTGGCGAACTGCAGGATCAGCCCGGCGATCAGGCCGCCGGTGGTCGGCAGCAGCAGGCGTTGCCACCAGTTCAGGCCTTGCGCCAGCTCGACCATGCCGCTGCGGTGGCCGGCGAGGAGAAATTGCAATCCCGAGAGCGCTTCGCGAAACGCCACGGTGGCTAACGCCCCCAGCAGACCGACGATGCCGGCAAGCAGCAACGTGATTTGCAGGGTATTCGGGGCGAACTGACGCCGCACCCACACAACGACGGGCGATTTCGCCCAGGCAGACACTGCTGACACGGATAAAAGACTGTCGTGATCGGAATTGGGTCCCATGGTATCGAGCGACGCTCATTTTTGAAAGCGCGCCGCTGGACGGCGGGTTAACGCAACAAAACTGAGTAATGCTCAGGAAATGGGGTTTTGGGCGTTGATGACGGAGAATTGATCATCCGAATCGAATGTCAGTGTCGCGCGCATCGATTTGCCGATTTCGACTTTTTCAAAGCGATCGCGAGTAGAGGCCGCGACCGACGCGGAGATTATCTGAGCGTTATTCAGATAAAGGTAAATTTCGAGGCTGCAAACGCATTTGAACGGATGCGCGTGACCGTTTCCCGTGACGGTTGCCGCCGACAACGACATCGTCCGAAGGCGGCGCCGCGCGACAAACGGTCGGCGCGGCCGCCCGCCGCTCGATATACCTACCCTGTCGTCGCACCTTCACTCGCAACGGTGGGGCCGGTGCCGTTCCACCGAAACGCCTGGTGCGGCACGTAAGGCGACGTGTCATTGCACCTGGCCACATTCCACGCGGTGAAATAGAATGGCGCGCAATTGAATTGGATTTGAAAAGTCGTCTACGAATGGCAGTGAACAAAAAAGCCGCACAAAAAACACCCGTGCGCCTGGAAGATCAGTTGGGTTTCGCGCTGTACTCGGCATCGCTTGCCATGACGAAAGCCTATAAGCCGGTGCTCGATAGACTGGGCCTAACGTATTCGCAATACCTGGCGATGCTCGTGCTTTGGGAGCAGGACGACATTGCCGTCAATCAGCTTGGTGCGCGCCTCGGACTCGACTCCGGCACGCTGACGCCGCTGCTGAAACGACTCGAATCCATGGGGCTTTTGACGCGTCGACGAGGCGAAGTGGATGAACGTCAGGTGTTCATCGATCTTACGCCACGAGGGGTGAGTCTGCGTCGTGACGCGCGTCAGGTGCCCGCGCAAATACAGGCGGCCACGGGGCAGTCCGATGCCGCGCAAAAGACCTTGCGCACGCTGCTTCTTCAGCTCAAAGACACCCTGAACGACGCTTGATCTCAAGCGAAACGCGCGCTTCCCTTTGGGTAAGCGCGCGTCATTCAATTGTGCGCAATGGTTCGCGCGAACGGGGAAAGATCAGCTAGCTGGGACGAGCGATTCAATGCCGTCGATCTTGTCGACGGTGTAGCCGGCATTGCGCCAGGCGTCGAGTCCACCCAGCAACGGACGAACTTCCGCGAAGCCCTGTCGACGCAGTTGCTGGGCCAGCCGAGCGGCCGAGACCTCGTTCGGACACGCGCAAAACACCACGATACGGCGATCGCGCGGTACATCTCGCAACTTTTCCTCGATTTCGCTCGGGGCGATGGCCAGCGCTCCGGGGATCGTGAACGGATCGACCGCCCGAAGTGCGGCGGAGCGCACGTCGATCACAACGGGCGTGACGTCGTCTTTCATCCAGCTTTCCAACGTCTTAACGCCAATGCGCGCCATGCGTAGCGAGCGCAGCAGACGGTATCGATTGAGCCAGCGGTTGAGCAGATACAGCGCGAAAACGAGCACGATCAGCCACAGCACGCCGCGGCCGAGCGTGTCGAAGGTGTCGAGCAGGGCGACGATGTGCGAGGCGAAGCCCACGCCGAGCGCCACGGCGACACCCGACCAGACCAAAGCGCCGATTGCGTCGTACATCAAGAACGTGCGCCACGACACCCCCAGCGCACCGGCCATCGGCACCGACAGCGCCGAGAGTCCCGGCACGAAGCGGGCAAACATCAAGACGCGCACGCCGTGGCGGCCCATCGCACCCTCCGTGCGGCTCACACACGTATCGGGCGAGATCGACAGGCGACACATCAGCCGCAAGATATGGTGACCATAGCGGCGTCCGGCAAGAAACCAGAGCGCGTCGCCCAGCAGCGCGGCGCCGATCGCCAGCGCGACGATCAGCGGCGCCGGGAACAGCGATGTCGACGCCGTGACAATGAGTGTGGGATAGGCCGGCAACGGCAGCCCCAATGCCTGTCCGAAGATATTCAGAAAGACCAGCCAGAGCCCGTAGCGGGCGATCAGATCGAACAGCATGCAGGATCCCTGTCGGCAAATAGTCGCAATACCGCATGGTAGCGTCCGGCGGTCACAGCCAGAAGCCGCGAAGCGGAGACGTAGTGTTGCTTTTCTGGAACGATTGCGGTGTCGCGTTGCGACGGGTGGGGTTCGGGGTCGTCACGGGGCGCCCGCGTCAGTGCCCGACCGCCGCCTGGGCCCCGCGCTTCGGTCGAGTCAGCCAGACGAGCACCGCCATGGCGAGAAAGACATATCCCGACAGATGAAAGATGTCGTTCGTCGCCAGCATGAACGATTGACGTGTCACGAGATCGTTGAGCATGCCGAAGTCGGTCCCGTTCGCGAGTCCCAGCCCTTGGCGCAGTTGGTCGAGATAGCTCGTCGTCGCGTTGGAATACGGCGTGAGGTTCTCGGCGAGCCGGGCGTGATGGTAGATCGCCCGGTCCTCCCACAGGGTAGTGCTCACGGCTGTGCCGATAGCGCCCGAGAGCGTGCGGAAGAAGTTCGACAGGCCGGCCGCCGCCGCCAGGCGCTCGTCGGACATGCTCGAGAGCGTGATGGTCGTCATCGGCACGAAGAAGCACGCAATGCCGATGCCCTGGACGAGCCGGGGCTCGATCACCTTCGCGAACGACAGATTCAACGCGAAGTGCGAATTCCAGAACGACACGCCGGCGAACACGACAAACGCGAACGAGGCCACCGCGCGCAGGTTCAGCCGGTTCATGTTCTGGCCGATGATCGGCGAGAGCACCAGCGCCAGCAGGCCCACGGGGGCCGTTGCCAACCCGGCCTTGCCTGCCGTGTAGTCCATCACCGTTTGCAACCACAGCGGGAAGATGACCACCGAGGCGAAGAATGTCATGAAGCCGAACGAGATCACCACGACGCCCAACGCGAAGTTGCGATCCTTGAACAGCGTGAGGTCGACGATGGGCTTGTCGGACGTCAGCTCCCAGATAATCAGGAACGACAGGCAGATGGCCGCGGCGAGCGCGAGCGTGACGATCAAGCCGCTGTTGAACCAGTCGCGGTCCTTGCCGAGGTCGAGCATCATCTGCAACGAACCCACGCCGATAGCAAGCAGCGCGAGACCGATCAGGTCGATGGGCAGCTTCTGGGTCTTCGTCTCATGCCCGCGCAGCAGGACGAAGCAGGACACGGCGGAGAAGATCCCGACCGGCACGTTGATGTAGAAGATCCATGGCCAGGTGTAGTTGTCGGTGATCCATCCGCCCACCACGGGACCGAAGATCGGCGCGACGATCACGGTCATGGCCCACAGGCCGAGTGCAAGACCGCGTTTTTTTTCCGGGAAGCTGCGCAGTAGGATGGTTTGCGAGAGCGGCACCATCGGGCCGGATACGAGCCCCTGCAGCAGCCGGAAGAGGACGAGCGTCTCCATATTGGGCGCCAGACCGCACAACATCGACGCCACGGTGAACGCCGCGACCGACGACACGAACAGCTTCGCCTCCCCAACGCGACGTGCCAGCCACCCAGTGAGAGGCACCGCGATGGCCGCGGCCACCGCGTAAGAGCTGATGACCCATGTGCCCTGGCTGTTCGATACCCCGACGCTGCCTGCAATGGTGGGCACCGCAACGTTCGCGATGGACGTGTCGAGCACCTCCATGAAGGTACCCAGCGCGAGGCCTACCGTGAGAATCGCCAGTCGCGTACCGGTCAACGGCGCGCCCTGCGGCGCTGCGGTGGCGTTTGCGGTGGCTGCGTCGGCCATGTGAAGTGTCTCCGTGGAATGCTGGCCGGGTCGCAGCGACTCGGGCCAATGTGATTCCCGGATGGTGCCGCAGAACGGCGATGGTGTGCGACGAGGGTTTGGAATTCGCGCTCTAAATCGTCAGGATGTGCGCCGATTGGCCGATCAACCAGAGGGCGTTTGCGCGGATCACGCGCCCGGTAAGGGTTTGGGACGAGACTGTTTCGTTGGGTGAAATCGACGTGCGGCAAATGATCTTCGTTTGGCGAACGCAAGACGTTTTTGCCCCTTGACGTCGCCGGGCCGTCGAGATTGAATCGCCGCTGACGTCCGACGTGTGCGAAGCCACGTCGCGGCCCCCTGGGCGTCGTCGTGCAGGCTCAACTACCGTTCGCTCGTCCGCGCTTTTGGCACCCCGGCGACTGCGAAATCACAGGATCAGCCCATGCAGCCAGGTAGCGTCGTTCCGCTTCAGTACAGTGAATTCCTCGTTCTGCTCTCCTTCGTGATCTCGGCGCTGGGGGCCTATGTGGCGTTGGTGGCCGCGTCCCGTATTCGCGACGACGACGGCCGCATCAGTGTCGGCTATCTCGTGGTATCGGCCCTGGCCTTGGGGGGCATTGGCATCTGGGGCATGCATTTCATCGGTATGGCCGCGCAGCGCATGCCATTTCCCGTGTCGTATTCGCTATGGCCGACGCTCGGCAGTCTGCTGTTGGCGGTGGTGGTCTCGGGGGCGGCGCTCTGGTACGTTGCGCGCGCGCCCTATCGCAATGCCGTGCGCTGCGTGATCGGTGGCGTGGCGGGCGGCTTGGGCGTCGCGGGCATGCACTACCTGGGGATGAACGCCGTGCGCACGCAGGCGTATTTCGAATGGAATACGGCCATCGTCGCCCTGTCGGTGGTCATCGCGATCGTGGCGGCGAGCGTGGCGCTCTGGCTGGCGTTCCATCTCGAGACGAGTCTGCAACGAGCGCTGGCGTCGCTGGTGATGGCGGTGGCCGTTTGCGGGATGCACTACACGGGCATGCGCGCCGGCACGATCATCTGCACGTCGTCCACGCCTGCGCAGATCAGCATGCGGCTGCATGGCGACATGCTGCCGTATGGCGTGTTCCTGATCGCCTGCGTGGTCCTGCTCGCGATGGCGGTGCTGCTGTATCGTACGTCGCGTCGTCGGCGCGAGCGCATGGCGGCGCGCCTCGACGCCCTCATGCGTCAGCACGCGGGACCTGTCTGACCTCGCAGTGGCATGCGTCTGAAATGCGAAACGCCGGCCCGTCGAAAAGACGGGCCGGCGTATTGATGGCTGAGCGCCCTTCGGCGCCGCGCACGGTTCAGTGCAGGATGGGGCTGCCTCCGACAGGCATGACATCGCCTGTTTCGATCAGGTCGGCGATGAAGAACGGTTCGGTGTTGAGTTGTTTCGATGCACCGGGCTGGCCGGAATACCAGCACACCATTGCCATGTCGCCCAGCACGCGGGTGACGATGCCCATGGCACCCTGCGGCACTGCGATGTGATTGGATTTGACGATCGATCCGACTTGCACTTGAGCCTCCTGCGAATGACGAAAAACCGATGCACCAACCGGTCGGCCAATGCATCGTCATCCGACTATACCGTATTGCGTTATTGGCATCGCCGATTTCTCGGGAGCGGTCGTGCTAAAGCCGTCGGACGCTCCGCCGTGGTGTTGCGCGAGCACGCGGTAGTGCGGGCCACGTGGCGTGCGCACCGAGTGGACGAGCGCATATCCCTCGCAATGCCACACGATCGGACGGGGATTCAGATCGGACGGCGCGCGCCGCGCATGGCGCAGCAGCGTCACATGCGGGCGAAACGATTGCGTGACGACGGGCGCGCCGGTTGCGCGCCATTGCGAGAGGAGTGCATCGCGTGTGGCGGTGAGGCTCTCGGGCACACCGGTCGCGCCAGCCCAGACAACCTTGCGATCGGCCCAATAGCCCAGATGGTCGAAGGTGAGCGTGAACGGCGTGAGCGGCGTGCGTTGCATGAGCGCGAGCAGTACCGGCAGACGGGTGGGATCGACTTCGTCGAGAAAGGCCAGCGTCAGGTGCAGCGTTTGGGCACGCAGTACACGTCCGCCGCATTCCGCGTGAGCTGAAGCGGCCCACTCGTGAAGCTGCGCACGTACACCTGACCCAGGCCACAGGGCAAGGAAGAGTCGCATGAGAACACCACAGGTTGGATCCTGCTGATGATTCTCATAGTAGACGGGCTACCGGTCGAACGCCAGTTGGGCCGGGGGCGGGCGAGCGGCACCCGACGCTTTGACGACGAGCGCTCGTTGGCAGCAAAAGCGTGAGGCTGGCGCGGTGCTCGTTCCGTCAATTGGTCGAGATGGTGGGGGTGATGCCGCGACGGCCGCGGCGGGGCGACTCCGCCGGTTTCTCTTGGGGTTTGGCCTGCACGGGCGGATGCATGATGCTGTTCCAGTTGTTCTGGATGGCGGTATCGGCGGTGTCGTGGGAGATGGCGCGTGAGATGTCGGCGCTCGGATTGAAGACGCCCGATCCCGTGGCACCGTTGGCGCCGGCCGACGTCGTTGCATTGCCTGGGTTGGCTGCTAAGGGGATGTTCTGTGCGTGAGCGTGCGTCGTCAGCATGAACGTGGCGCAGACGGAGACGATGATGGCGGGCAGAATCACCCGGCGGGAGGTTTGCAGCACGGGCGTGTTGAGCGTACGTTGGCCGGTGGAATCGTGGGTCATCAAGTGTCTCGGGCAGAGCGATGCAACGTCGCCGACAGCGCATGCCGGGGCGACGTCGGGATCACGTCATTTTTATGGAATCAGTAGCTGCCGGGCGGGGGCTTCCAGCCCGGGGGCGGTGGCGGCGGTGGCGCATAGCGCTGCACCGGTTGGGGCGGCATCATCATGTCGCCGCGAACCGGGACACGATTGCCGGCCGCATACATGCACTGAACGTAGGCCTGATCATAGCGGCTTTGGGTGACGTATGCAGACGATTGCGCGTTGCCCATGCCGACGGCACTCCCGGTGAGCAGGCCCGCGCCGGCGCCGATGGCCGCGCCAGAGCTTCCGCCGAAGGCTGCGCCGGCGGCCGCGCCGATGGCCGTGCCGAGGACGGCGCTGCCGATCGCGCTGTTGTTGGCAGCGGTGGCGGTATCGAGTCCGCCGTTCTGGCCTGAGGCGTATTGGCGGCAGTTGAAATCGTCGCGACGGAACTGGTCGAACGATTTACCGGTGCCGGGTAACGCCATGAGACTCGGGCCGGTGGGGACCACGGCGCATCCTGCGAGCGTCGCGGCGGCGATGACGATGGCCAGCGGCGCGGTGAGACGTTGCGCGCGCCGCTTGCGTCCGGTGGCGGGCGTTGCTTGGGGCGATTGAGGCGAGGCAACCGACCGATGACGCGCTCGGGAGACTGACGATTCGAATGACATGGTGCGTCTCCCGATCAGTTCGACGCCGGTTGCGCGGGCACTTCGCGCCATCCGGCCGGACACGTTTTCACGTAGGGGTAGTAGGCGCCGGCCTTGTCGCAGTAGTACCAGGTGTCGCTGTTCGCGCCGGACGGGTCGCCTTGGGCGCCGGGTTGCGGTTGTTCGATGTACTGCTGCGGCTGGCTGGGAACGACGACAACGGGGGGTGCGTAATACGGCGCAGGTGGATAGTAGGGATAGCCGTACGGGTAGTAGCCGGGGCCGACCCAGACACGCACACCACCGCCATGCCAGGCGAGCGCGCTGCTGCTGGCCATGGCAGCGGCCACGGCGACGACGCCAAAGCCGAGGACAACAGGAAGACGTTTCACGACACTGACCTCGAAATACGAACGCCGGGCGCGGTGGATTCCGCCTCGCGTACGCGTGTCGTCAACGAGGGGAATGTGACCCGACGAGACGCAACGCCGCCCGGGAGTTGATGATTTCCAGTCTAGGCCCGTCGCCCCCAACGGAGCAATTACGACGCCTGTGAGAAGTGTTTCAAAGCATTACGTTTTCTATGGGACGGCACGACGATGGGATCCATCTGACGCTCGATGGTGGCGATGCTGGTCGCTGCCAAGCCTCCACCCGGCAGGGGCACATAGCGATACGTATTAAGGTGCGGTTGCAGCACGAGATCATCGGTGAGGGTCATGAATGAAGTCATTCTCCCCACTCCATCCATATCGGCGTCAGTTTATCCATTGCCGCGAAACCCTCGCAGCTTTCCGCAATGAACCGATGAAAGGGGGTATTGAATTGGCGATTCCCCCGTTTGTGTCATTCGATTGCCCTGTTTACAAAACTCGCCCAAAGCCCCCATCACTTCCCAATACAAAACCGGCTGAAAATCACCCCGAGCAGATCGTCCGATGTGAACTCGCCGGTGATCGTGCTGAGTTGCTCCTGCGCGAGGCGCAACTCCTCGGCGAAGAGATCGAGCGCGCTCGCATTGCGGCGCGCATGTGCGTCCGCCATCTCGATATGGTCGCGTGCCGCGCGCAGTGCCGAGAGATGTCGTTCACGGGCCAGAAACACCCCTTCATTGCCCGCTTGCCAACCGGCAATCTTGAGCAGCTCCGCGCGCAGCAGATCGATCCCCTGCCCGCCCTTTGCCGATAGCCGCACGCCGAGCGGCGCCGCGCCCTCTTTCGGCAACACCGTCGCCGGCTCGCCCGCCAGATCCGTCTTGTTGTACACACGCACGATGGGCACATGCTTCGGCAATTGCTTCGCGATGACCTGGTCTTCCGGCGTCATGCCGGTGCGCGTGTCGAGCAAATGCAGCACGGCGTCCGCCTTCGCGATCTCGCTCCAGCTACGCGCAATGCCAATGCGCTCGACTTCATCCTCCGTTTCACGCAAACCCGCCGTGTCGATGATGTGCAGCGGAATACCGTCGATCTGAATCGTTTGCTGCACCTTGTCGCGCGTGGTCCCGGCGATCGGCGTGACGATGGCCAGCTCCGCACCGGCCAGCGCGTTGAGCAACGACGACTTGCCCACGTTCGGCTGCCCCGCCAGTACCACGTTGATTCCCTCGCGCAGCAACGCCCCCTGCCGCGCTTGCGACAGCACCCGCGCCAGTTGCGCGCGAATCCGCTCGAGCTGCCCAAAGGCATCGGCTGCCTCCAGAAAGTCGATTTCCTCTTCCGGGAAGTCGAGCGTCGCCTCGACCAACATGCGCAGATGAATCACCAGATCCACCAGGGAATGAATTTCGCGCGAGAACGCGCCGTCGAGCGACCGGCTCGCCGAGCGCGCCGCAGCCTCGGTGCTCGCTTCGATCAGATCGGCCACGGCCTCCGCTTGCGCGAGATCGAGCTTGTCGTTCAGAAACGCGCGATGCGTAAATTCGCCCGGCGTCGCCAGGCGCACGCCCAGTTCCGCCCCTTCATCGAGACACCGCTGCAACAGCAGTTGCAGCACGATTGGTCCGCCGTGACCCTGTAACTCCAGCACGTCCTCGCCCGTGTACGAATTCGGGCCGGGGAAGTACAGCGCGATGCCGCGATCGAGCGCCTCGCCGGTGGCATCGAGAAACGGCAGATACGACGCATGACGCGGCTTGAGCGGCTGCCCGACCAGACGCGCGATCACACGCTGCACGGCGTCGCCGCGATGCTTGCCGAAGGACACCCGCACCACGCCGATCCCGCCGCGTCCGGGGGCGGTGGCAATGGCAGCAATCGGGACGGCGGAGACAGTGGCGCTCATGGCACGGTTCTTTGAAAATCAGAGGCTTATTTTGACATGCACCAAACAAAACCGCCCGCGAGAGACTCGCGGGCGGCTGTGTCAGTCAGACGGTCGGACCGGAATACGTCAGGCCGCCTTCTTTTCCTTCTTGTTGCCGAGCATTCGGTTGATCGACCATTGCTGCGCAATCGACAACGAGTTGTTGACCACGTAGTACAGCACCAGGCCCGAGGGCAGGAAGAGGAACATGAACGAGAAGATGAGCGGCATGAACATCATCATCTTGGCTTGCATCGGATCCGGCGGCGTCGGGTTCAAACGCGTCTGGATGAACATCGACACGGCCATCAGCACCGGCAGGATGTAATACGGATCCTGCGTCGAGAGGTCATGAATCCAGCCCAACCACGGCGCACCGCGCATTTCCACCGACGAGAGCAGCACCCAGTACAAGGCAATGAACACCGGAATCTGGATCACGATCGGAATACAGCCGCCGAACGGATTGACCTTCTCGGTCTTGTACAGCTCCATCAGGGCCGCGTTCATCTTCTGCGGATCGCTCTTGTAGCGTTCGCGCAGTGCCTGCATCCGCGGCGTGATTTCCTTCATGCGCGCCATCGACTTGTAGCTCGCGGCCGACAGCGGGAAGAACACCAGCTTGATGATCACGGTCACGGCAATGATCGCCCAACCCCAGTTGCCGATCAGCCCATGCAGCTTCGAGAGCAGCCAGAACAGCGGCTTGGCGAGGATCGTGAAGTAACCGTAGTCCTTCGTCAGCTCCAGGCCGGGCGCAATCTGCTCGAGCATGTGCTCTTCCTGCGGACCGGCGAACAAGCGCGCATCGACCGTCTCGCTGCCACCGGCCGGAATGCTCGCGAGCGGTTCTTTCACGCCCACGCGATACAGGCCGTTGTCCAGCTTGCCGATGTAGTTGTCGCGCTTGGCGCCTTCCTTCGGAATCCAGGCCGTGGCGAAGTAATGCTGCACCATGCCGATCCAGCCATCGCTCGACTGCTTGACGTACTTCGCCTTGTCCTTGTCGATGTCGCTGAACGTGATCTTCTGGAACTTCTCGTCGCTGCTGTAGACCGTCGGGCCCGTGAACGTGTGCGAGAACTTCGCGCCGCTGATCTCACGGCCGTCGCGCACCAGTTCCATGTACAGCGTCGGCTGAATGGCGGCGTCGGACTTGTTGACGATCGTGTTCGACACGTCGATCACGTAGCTGCCGCGATGGAACGTGTAAGCACGCACCAACTGCAGGCCGCCCTTGACCGGCGATTCGAACTTCACGGTCAGCGTGTCGCCCGTCATCGTGGTCGGGCCCGGCACCTGCGTGAAGATGTCGTTGTGGTTCGGGAAGTCGCCGCCGATCAGACCCGTGCGAGCGTAATACTGCTGGCTCGGCGTGTTGTCGAACAACACCACGTGCTTGTCGGCCTCGGTGGCGTCGGGCCATTGCTTGAGCGCCAGGAACGACACGGTGCCGCCTTGCGCGCTGATGTCGGCGTCATAGACGTCGGTCGTGATGCGGACATTCTGCGCAGCGGCAGCGGCCGGTGCGTTGCCCGGGGCACTCCCCGCCGCGGGCGCCGCGTTGGCACCTTGTGGCAGGTCGTTGGCCGGCGTCGGACTTCCGCCCTTGGCGGCCGGGGCGGAGACCTCGGGCGTCGGGAAGAACAGCGACGAATGGCCATTGGCGCGTTGCCAGTTGTCGAAAAGCATCACGACAGACAGCGCGAAAATGACCCAGAGAACGGTGCGTTTGATGTCCATGCGGTAACTCGTGGTGGACGAAACTCAGGAATGGCCCGGCGCGCGGCGCGTAACTGCCGATGCGGCCGCAGGCCCGGACGAGACCGTCTGTCTGGCTCTCGACGTACCGCTTCCGGCGGCCGTATCGGCGGCGCCTTGGTCGGTGTTATCGGGAGCGTGACAGACGTGTCGAGCCGGCGGTACAGGATCGAAGCCGCCGGGGTGAAACGGATGACAGCGACATAGACGCCGGGCCGCGAGATAAGTGCCGTAACCGGCACCGTGCTCGACGATGGCCTCGCGTGCGTAGTCGGAGCAGCTCGGATGGAAGCGGCAACGGTTTCCCAGCCAGGGACTGATCACCAGCTTGTAACCGCGCAGGAGCAACAACAGCACGCTTCGCATCTCGATTCCGCCTGTCAGTCCGGCCGAAGTGGCCGGTTGGGCGGCGCATGCCCGGGGTCGGGCGCTACCGTGTAGGACTCACTACCTTCTGTCTTGGCGTCGGTCGTGCGGCGCTTGCGGGCGGCTTTCTCTGCCGCGTCGAAGAGCTGCGCGAATTCAGCCTGGCACAGTGTATTCAACACTGGCGCGGCCGCCGCCGTGTACGTTCCCTTGTCGAAGCGCCGGGTCAGTCGCAGCACGAAGTCCCAGCCGGCCAGCGCGGTGCGGCGCTGGCGAAACATCTCGCGCGCCTGACGCTTGATCAGGTTGCGAGTGACCGCGCGGGGCGCGTGCTTCTTACCGACGACAATACCGATGCGGCCCTCATGAGGCGTGGCATCGATATCGACAAGGGCGTCCGGCGCAGACTCGCGCCAACGCATATACAACACGAAGTGCGCGCTGCGGCGCAAAGGACGCAAACTAAAAACGGATGAAAACTCATCCGTTTTGAGAAGTCGCGCAGCTTTGGGAAACCCCATTGCCGGGACTTCGCGCCTTGCGGATTTGACGCGCAAACCGCGGTACGACCGAGAACCGCGATTAGACGGCCAGGCGCTTACGGCCCTTGGCGCGACGAGCGGCGATGACCTTGCGGCCGCCACGGGTCTTCATGCGAACCAGGAAGCCATGGGTGCGCTTGCGGCGCGTCACGGAAGGCTGAAATGTACGTTTCATGATGCACTCACTGTGTGAAAAAATTCCCGCGCAGCAGCATCGTGAAACGCCACATGGACACCGTGAAAACCTGCAAATTCAAGGACTTTCACGCGCGGCCCAGCCGTCGGGAGTTGGATAGAATCCGGTTATCTTTCTAACGAACCCGCTATTTAATCGGCTTTTCCGTTGTGTGTCAATAGGTTAGCCATGACACGCGATACGCCGGTACGCGACCGGCACCGTCGCCGGCGGAGATCGGCCAGCCAGCGGCCTTCCGGCGGTCGATGATGGCTGAAATCGCTTGAATTGCTGATTTCTGCCGATAGGGAAACACCTGACGAAGAAGATATCCCGTCGGTCGCGGCAAATCGTCGTATTTGCTGGGCATTTATGCAGGGACGGCGCGAAGTCAGGCGGGTTAACGCGGCCCGCCCGCCCGGAGACGCCGGCGCTGTGGGCATTCCTGTGGATAACTCGCTTTGCCAACGCTTTGGCGGTAAAATCCCCCATCATTTTTTTTCCCAGCAGAGTACCGGTGACGCCGCCATGTGGACAGCGCGCCGGGTTTTGTCGTCTGCGCGCGCCGACACCGGCCGTACGCGCGAGGCAAAACCCGAACGCAGCGCCATGGTTCGTGGTTTGCCGGGTGCCTGCAATGCGCCGCCGGTCTGACTCGACCCCGGCCGGTCGTGCCCGTCCGAGCGTTGCTCTGGAACGGGATCGCCGGCTTGGTTTGCGACGTTCTGCCCCCATGTCTGATGTATCGGATAGTGGGTGGCATGAGCGTCGGCCGAACGAGTCGGACGAGCGCCCGCGCCACCTGGATACGCCCTGCATGAATGACTTCTGGCAACACTGCGCGACACGTCTCGAACAAGAGCTGACGCCCCAGCAATTCCGTACCTGGATCAAACCGCTGGCGCCGCTCGACTTCGATGAACAGGCGCGCACGCTCAAGATCGGCGCACCCAATCGCTTCAAGCTCGATTGGGTGAAGAGCCAGTTCTCCGGGCGAATCCAGAGCATGGCGTCGGACTTCTGGAATGCGCCGATCGAAGTAACGTTTGTGCTCGATCCGAAGGCTGGCATGCGCGTGCCTTCGTCGACCCCCGCCCCCCCGCCTGCGCCGAGCGCGGCGCCTGCCCCGGCGCCCGTTGGCG
>NZ_AKXS01000145.1:0-24955 GCF_000282835.1 Pandoraea sp. B-6
CTGATCGCCGCGGCCGACCCGACGCATGTGGTTGCCGGGCTCGCCGGGGCGAGTTCGCCTTTGGCGGCAGCGCCCGCGCCGGCATCTGCGGTCAGCGCGGTCGCGCCCGGGACCGGCAAGATTTCGTTGCGGCTGAAATCCGATAGCTGGGTCGAAGTGCGTTCGAAGGGCGGCAAGGTGCTGTTCTCCCAGCTGATGCGCGCGGGTACCGCACAGGAAATTACGGGCGATGCGCCGCTCAAGATCGTTGTGGGCAACGTGGCGGGCGTCGAATCGCTGGAATTCAACGGTCAACCGGTCGAGATCAAGTCCCGCAATGCGGGTAACGTGGCGCGTCTGACGCTGCAGTGAGACCGAAAGAGGGTAATCATGGCTTCTGTAGAATGCATGCCGATCATCGGCGGTCCGGCACCTCGTCGTCAGTCGCGTAAGGTCGCCATTCGCTGGGGCGGCCAGCTCGTGACGGTCGGTGGCGACTCGCCGATTCGCGTGCAATCGATGACCAACACCGATACCGCAGACGCGATCGGTACGGCCATTCAGGTCAAGGAACTCGCGCAGGCGGGCTCGGAACTGGTGCGCATCACGGTGAACACCCCCGAAGCGGCCGCCGCGGTGCCGGCGATTCGCGATCAACTCGATCGCATGGGCGTAGCCGTGCCGCTCGTGGGCGACTTCCACTACAACGGCCATAAGCTGCTCGCCGACTACCCGGCATGCGCCGAGGCGTTGTCGAAGTACCGCATCAATCCGGGGAACGTCGGGCAGGGCGCCAAGCGAGATACGCAGTTCTCGCAAATGATCGAAATGGCGATCAAGTACGACAAGCCGGTGCGAATCGGCGTGAATTGGGGCAGCCTGGACCAGGCGTTGCTCGCGCGCATCATGGACGAGAACGCTGCTCGTGCCCAGCCCTGGGACGCGCAAAGCGTGATGTACGAAGCGCTCATCACGTCGGCGCTCGAGTCGGCGGCGTTGGCGCAGCGCGTGGGTCTGTCGGCCGACAAGATATTGCTGTCGTGTAAGGTGAGCGCCGTGCAGGACCTGATCGCCGTGTATCGCGAACTGGCCAAGCGGTGCGACTACGCGCTGCATTTGGGATTGACCGAAGCCGGCATGGGCTCGAAGGGTATCGTGGCGTCGACGGCGGCGCTGTCGGTGCTGCTGCAGGAAGGGATCGGCGATACGATCCGCATCTCGCTTACGCCCGAGCCGGGCGGTGCGCGTACCGCGGAAGTTGTCGTGGCGCAGGAAATTCTGCAGACGATGGGCCTGCGTGCGTTCGCGCCGATGGTCATCGCCTGCCCGGGTTGCGGCCGCACGACGAGCACGGTGTTCCAGGAACTCGCTTCCAGTATTCAGACATATCTGCGTGAACAAATGCCGGTATGGAAGGCTCAATATCCTGGCGTCGAGACCATGAACGTGGCGGTGATGGGCTGCATCGTGAATGGTCCGGGGGAATCGAAGCACGCGAACATCGGCATCAGCTTGCCGGGGTCGGGCGAATCGCCGGCCGCGCCGGTCTTTGTCGATGGCGAAAAGGTCCGCACGCTGCGCGGCGATCGCATCGCCGAAGAGTTCCAGCAGATCGTCGACGAGTACGTGAAGACCCGCTACGCTCAGACCGAAGGGGCGGTCACCGCCTAAGCAGGCAGGACACAAGAAAATATGACTGACGCAAAGAAGAAGCGCCCCGCCAAACTGGCCGGGGTCAAAGGCATGAACGACATCCTCCCGCAGGATGAGGCCTTATGGGAGTTTTTCGAGGAATCGGTGCGCGCCATGCTGCGCGCGTACGGCTATCAGCAGATCCGCACGCCGATCCTCGAGCATACGTCGTTGTTCACGCGCGGTATTGGCGAAGTGACCGATATCGTCGAGAAGGAGATGTACAGCTTCACCGATTCGCTCAACGGCGAGCAGCTCACGATGCGCCCTGAGGGAACGGCTGCGGCGGTTCGGGCAACGCTCGAACACAATTTGCTGTACAGCGGCCCGAAGCGCCTGTGGTACTTCGGTCCAATGTTCCGCCACGAGAAGCCGCAGCGCGGCCGCTATCGCCAGTTCCACCAGGTGGGGGTTGAAGCACTGGGGCTTGCCGGCCCGGATGCGGACGTCGAAATCATCCTGATGTGCCAGCGCCTGTGGGACGATCTCGGCCTGACCGGCATCCAGTTGCAACTGAACTCGCTGGGCCAGGGCGAAGAGCGTGCGCGTCATCGCGCCGATCTGATTGCCTATCTCGAGAAGCACGTCGACCTGCTCGACGAAGACGGCAAGCGCCGTCTCTACACGAATCCGTTGCGCGTGCTCGATACGAAGAACCTGGCGATGCAGGCGATGGTCGAAGGGGCGCCGAAACTCATCGATTATCTCGGCGAGGACTCGATCAAGCACTTCGAAGGCGTGCAGTCGCTGCTCAAGGCGAACAACATTCCGTTCACGATCAATCCGCGTCTGGTGCGCGGTCTGGATTACTACAACCTGACCGTGTTCGAATGGGTGACCGACAAGCTCGGCGCGCAGGGTACGGTCGCCGGTGGCGGCCGCTACGATCCGCTGGTCGAGCAACTGGGTGGCGACGCCACGCCGGCGTGCGGCTGGGCGATGGGCGTTGAGCGCATTCTCGAATTGTTGCGCGAAGACGACCTCGTGCCGCAGGCCGAAGGGGCCGACGTCTACGTCGTGCACCAGGGTGAGGCGGCGGTTGCGCCGGCCTTGATCGCGGCCGAACGCATGCGCGACGCCGGGTTGAACGTCGTGTTCCATTGCAGCCCGGACGGCAAGGGCAGCAGCTTCAAGTCGCAAATGAAGCGAGCGGATGCGAGCGGCGCGAACTTCGCCATCATCGTCGGTGAAAACGAAGTAGCGTCGGGTACCGTCGTCGTCAAGCATCTGCGTGCCGCCGATCCGGCGAACAACCAGACGAGCGTGGCGTTCGAGGCCCTCGCGGAACACCTGATCGACGCCATCGTCGCCAGTGCCGACGAAAGCGTGAACGAAAGCCTGGCCGATGACGGCACGGCGAACACGACGCTTCACTAACCCAAGACGCCAGACACGGAGAACCCCGGCGAATGAGCAGCTATCACGAGGAACAGGAACAGATCGAGAACGTAAAGGCCTGGTGGAAGCAGTACGGCAATTACGTTGTCTGGATGCTGGTCGTCATCATGCTGGCCTATGGTGGCTGGAACCTGTGGCGTTATTACGACCGCAAGCAGACTGTCGAGGCCGGTGTGCTTTACGGCGAGCTGGAAACCGCGATCGACGCCAAGGACAAGGCGAAGGTGGCGCGTATCGCGTCGGACATGGAAAGCAAGTTCAGCGGCACGCCTTACGCCCAGATGACGGCGCTACTGGCGGCCAAGTCGCTGGCGGACGCGGGCGACGTGGCGCTCGCGAAAGCGCAACTGCAATGGGCTGTGTCGAACGCGAAAGACGACGAGTACAAGCAACTCGCCAAGCTGCGTCTGGCCGGCGTGCTGCTCGACGAGAAGGCGTACGACGAGGCGCTCAAGCTGCTCGACAATCCGCCTGCACCGTATGCCGGGCTGTTTGCCGATCGCCGTGGCGACGTGCTCGTCGCACAGAGCAAGATGGCCGACGCGCGGGCCGCATACAAGCTGGCACTCGACAAGCTCGATAAGCAGGACTCGGGCATGCGCCAGTTCGTTCAGTTCAAGCTCGACGCGCTGGGGGCCTGACGCGCGTCGGCATTCCGTTGGCAAGTATTACCCTCCCATAACGCAAAATCGGGTACATGATGATCTTTAACGACTTCCGTCGATCGATGCCGCAAACGATGGCCACGTCACAGTCCGTCTCGACGCGCCGTGGCATTTTCAAGCGCGCGGGCAGCGCCGTGACGATGCTGGCCGTGCTGGGTACGCTGGGAGGGTGTGGACTCTTTGGCAGCAAGCCGGCGCACGAGCCGACGCCGCTCACGGAGATCAAGCAGGCGCTGAACGTCAAGCAGATATGGACGGCGAGCGTCGGTAAGTCCGGCGCCTATAGCTTCGCACCGGTCGCCGTGGGCAACGCCGTGTTCGCGGCGGGCGCCAACGGCAGCATCGTGCGCGTGGATGCCGACACGGGTGCGTCGACTTGGTCGGCCAAGGCGGATACGAACATCACCGCCGGTCCGGGCAGCGATGGCGAGACGACGGTCGTCGCCACGCACAAGGGCGACGTGATCGCGTTCGATCACGACGGCAAGTCGTCCTGGAAGGCGAACGCCGGTAGCGAAGTGCTCACGGCGCCGCTGGTCGGTCGGGGTCTGGTCGTCGTGCGCGCGATCAACAACCGGGTGACGGCGTTTGACGCCGCCACCGGTTCGGTGCGCTGGTCGTACTCGCAGCCGACGTCGACGCTCACACTGCGCACCGGGACTGGCATGACGTTTTTGGGCGATCGTGCGGTCGTGACGGGCTTCCCGGGGGGCAAGCTGGTGGCGCTCGATGCCAACACCGGCAACCCGCTTTGGGTCACGCCGCTGTCGTACCCGAAGGGCGTGACCGAGGTGGAGCGTGTGAACGACGTTACGGGCACGCCGGTCGTCTTCGGCCGCCAGGTGTGCGGCGCCACGTTCCAGGGCCGGGTGGGATGCGCCGATGTGCAGACCGGCAATGGCCTATGGGCGCGTGATTTTTCGTCGCCGAATGGTGTGACGCAGGACGAGCGTGTCGTGGCGGCGGTCAACACCGACGGCGCCGTCTACGCTTTCAACGCTGCCGATGGCAGTACACTGTGGCAGAACGACAAGCTCAAGTACCGCGACTTGTCGGCGCCGTTGGCGCTCGGCCGTGTCGTGGTGGTGGGCGACAAGCAGGGCTATTTGCATTTCCTGTCGCGTGAGAACGGCGAACTGCTCGCCCGCGTCAAGCTCAGTGGTGCGATCAGCGCACAGCCGATTCTCGCCGGCCAGACGCTGGTCGTGCAAACGCGCGACGGCAACATTTACGGCTTCCGTCCGGATTAACCGGTGACCGGCAGCACCCGGGCATTTTCCGGGAACGGCCGGCAGCGCGCCGGCCGTCTTCGTTTTTAGGCTTATTCATGAAACCCGTGATCGCGCTCGTAGGGCGCCCCAACGTCGGCAAATCGACGCTATTCAACCGTTTGACCCGCTCGCGCGACGCGCTCGTCGCCGACATGCCCGGGCTCACGCGCGACCGTCACTATGGCGAGGGGCGCGTTGGCGAGCATCCGTACCTGGTGATCGACACCGGTGGCTTCGAACCCGTGGCCAAGGACGGCATTTTCCACGAAATGGCCAAGCAGACGCGCCAGGCCGTGGTCGAGGCCGACGTGGTGATCTATATCGTGGACGGGCGTCAGGGCCTGACGCCACAAGACCAGATCATCGCGGACTATCTGCGCAAGACGGGACGCAAGATCATGCTCGTGGTCAACAAGGCCGAGGGCATGAAGTACAGTGCGGTCGCGAATGACTTCTACGAACTCGGCCTGGGCGATCCGCTGGCGATCTCGGCGGCACACGGCGACGGCGTCAAGGAAGTCATCGACGAAGCCATCGCGCCGTTCTATGCCAATCAGGACGAGAACGAGGACAGCACGCGCGACGACGGGCGAGTGAAGATCGCGATCGTCGGGCGTCCTAACGTTGGCAAGTCGACACTGGTCAACACGCTGCTCGGCGAAGAGCGCGTGATCGCGTTCGACATGCCGGGGACCACGCGCGATTCGATCCACATCGAATTCGAGCGTCAGGGGCGAAACTACACGTTGATCGATACGGCCGGGCTGCGTCGTCGTGGCAAGGTGTTCGAAGCGGTTGAAAAGTTTTCGGTCGTGAAAACACTGCAATCGATTGCCGATGCGAACGTGGTGATCCTCATGCTCGATGCCCGTCAGGACATCTCCGATCAGGATGCGCACATTGCCGGCTTCATCGTCGAGTCGGGACGTGCGGTGGTCGTCGGCGTGAACAAGTGGGACGGGCTGGACGAGTATTCGCGCGACCAGATCAAGCAGGAGCTTGAGCGAAAACTCAAATTCCTTGGCTTTGCGAATTTTCACTTTATCTCGGCGACGAAGTCCACGGGCATTGGCCCGCTGATGCGCTCGGTGGACGATGCGTACGCGGCGGCCATGACCAAGTTGCCGACGCCGAAGCTCACGCGCGCCCTCAACGAGGCGGTGGAGCACCAGCAGCCCCGGCGTTCCGGGTTCTCGCGTCCGAAGTTGCGCTACGCGCACCAAGGGGGCTCGAATCCGCCGATCATCGTCATCCACGGGAATAGTCTCGATGGCGTGACCGACAGCTATCGCCGCTATCTGGAGAATCGTTTCCGGGAAACTTTTAAGTTGAAGGGCACTCCATTACGCATAGAGTTTCGCAACAGCGCGAACCCTTACGCCAAGGGCGAATGAAAGCCAAACCCGGGCGGGGTTTTGCTGGCGACGCTAGCAAAATCAGCTATAGTGTGGAAGTCAAGGCGGGAAGCGCGCACACGCCTTGACTTACGGTCATTTGCTAAAAATACAACGGAGTTATATATGAGCAACAAAGGGCAACTTCTACAAGACCCGTTTCTGAACGCCTTGCGTAAGGAGCATGTTCCCGTCTCGATCTATCTGGTCAACGGTATCAAGCTGCAGGGAAACATCGAGTCGTTTGACCAGTATGTCGTCCTGCTGCGCAACACGGTCACCCAAATGGTTTATAAGCACGCCATTTCGACGGTCGTGCCTGCGCGTCCGGTGAATTTCCATCCGGAAGCCGAGCAGTCCTGATTCAGGCTCGCCCGACCGGGAGTCACTCCGGCCGGGCGAATTTCTCTTCCCCATCGCCCGCTCTTGTCCAACAGCCCCAATACCCACTCCCCGCGTAGCTTGACTATCAACGCCGCGCTCGTCGGCATCGATTTCGGCAAACTCGATTTCGAAGCCAGTCTCCAAGAACTCGACCTTCTGACGCAATCCGCAGGCGCCACGCCTGTCGTGACCGTTACCGGCCGTCGCCGTAGCCCGGACGCGAAGCTGTTCATCGGCAGTGGCAAAGCCGAAGAACTGCGTGCCGCGATCCACGAGTACGATGTCGAACTGGTGATTTTCAATCACGCCCTGACCCCCGGTCAGCAGCGTAACCTCGAACACCTGCTGCAGTGCCGTGTGGTCGATCGTACCAGCCTGATCCTCGATATCTTTGCCCAACGCGCCAAGAGTCATGAGGGCAAGCTGCAGGTCGAACTCGCACAGTTGCAGTATTTGTCCACGCGCCTCGTGCGCGCCTGGACTCACCTGGAACGTCAGAAGGGCGGTATCGGTCTGCGCGGGCCGGGTGAAACGCAGTTGGAAACCGATCGTCGCCTGCTCGGCGAGCGCGTGAAGTCGCTTTCTGCGCGTCTCGAACGGCTTCAGCGCCAGCACGACACCCAGCGACGTGCGCGTCAGCGCAGCGGCACCATGTCGATTTCGCTCGTGGGCTACACGAACGCAGGCAAATCCACGCTTTTCAACGCGATGACGAAAGCCAACGCCTACGCCGCAGATCAGCTGTTTGCCACGCTCGATACGACGTCGCGTCGCGTTTATCTTGGCGAAGTCGGGAACATCGTGCTGTCTGACACTGTCGGATTCATCCGCGAGCTGCCGCACCAGTTGGTGGCGGCATTCCGGGCGACGCTTGAGGAAACGGTGCACGCCAACATGCTGTTGCATGTGGTGGACGCCTCAAGTCAGGTGCGTCAGGAGCAGATGGCCGAGGTCAACGCCGTTTTGGCGGAGATCGATGCGGCGGACATCCCGCAGATTCTCGTCTGGAATAAGATCGATGCGGTGCCGGAACTGGCCGCGCAAGGCCCGAGAATCGAACGGGATGAAGCCGGGCGCATCACGCGAGTCTTTTTGAGCGCGCGCACTGGCGAAGGGCTCGACCTGCTGCGCGAGGCCATCAGCGAGGCGGTTGTGGCCGGTACGGGTGGGTTACAATCGCTGCAAGAAGCGCCCGATGTCCGGCTTATCGACCGTTGGACCGATGCGCCGCGCGCAGAAGACAGATAACACGAGACGTCGCACCATGTAGGGCGGAGCTTGCCACGGGGATTTCCGGCAGCACGGCCCAACGAGGGCGACGACCTGGCAAGAGACCAGACGGAGGCCGGTCAAGGCCGCCGATCGGCATACCAGATTCGGGAACCACGCGCGAACCGGCAGCATGCGCACTCCGAAGTGGGCGCGCCGGTCGCAACGCCAAGACCGCTTCAGTCACCACGCTTCTACCTATGCTTCCAAAAGCTTTGATGCGACGAGTTGGCTTGATCTTCTCCCTGAACGACCCGCGCTGGGGGCGGGACGGCGGCGGCGATACGCCGTCCGGTAATCAGGAACCGAACCGCCCCGATCGTTCGAACAATCCGAATTCGCAGGATCAGAAGGAGCCGCAGCGCGGACCGCAAGGTCCGCAGCAGGACGGCCCGCCCGATCTCGACGAACTTTGGCGCGATTTCAATCGGCGTCTTAACCGTATCTTCGGCCGCAAGGGCGGCGGGAGCGGTAACGGTGGCTCGAGTAGCGGCGCCGGGGGCTCGCGTGGCTCGGGTATCGGCGTCGGCGTGGTCGTCGCGCTGGCATTCCTGATCTGGCTGGCAACGGGCGTCTTCATCGTCCAGGAAGGGCAGGTCGGCGTCGTCACCCAATTCGGCAAGTACAAGTACACCACGACGTCGGGTATCCAATGGCGCCTGCCGTATCCGTTCCAGGCGGTCGAGATCGTCAACATGTCGCAGATCCGTTCGGTCGAAATCGGCCGCTCGAACACCATTCGCGACACCGATCTGAAGGACTCGTCGATGCTCACCGGCGATGAGAACATCATCGACGTGCGCTTTGCCGTGCAGTACCGCATCAAGGACGCCACCGAGTTCCTGTTCAATAACGTGGATGCCGAATCGTCGGTGAATCTGGCCGCGCAAACGGCCGTGCGCGAGATTGTCGGCAAGAGCAACATGGATTTCGTGCTCTACGCTGGCCGCGAAGAAATCGCCAATGAACTCGTCACCTCGATTCAACGCATTCTCGACGGTTACAAGACCGGCATCCTGGTCACGAGCGTGACGATGCAAAGCGTGCAGCCGCCTGAACAGGTGCAGGCTGCGTTCGACGATGCGGTGAAGGCGGGCCAGGATCTGGAGCGTGCCAAGAATGAGGCGCAGGCCTACGCTAATGACGTGATTCCGCGCGCCAAGGGCACGGCGTCGCGTCTGACGGAAGAGGCGGCCGGGTACAAGGCGCGCGTAGTGTCGCAGGCACAGGGCGATGCCGATCGCTTCAAGTCGGTGCAGGAAGCGTATGCGAAGGCGCCGGGCGTCATTCGCGAGCGGATGTATCTCGACACGATGGAGCAGATCTACTCGCGCACCACGAAGATCATGGTGGATTCGAAGAACAATAGTTTGTTGTATCTGCCGCTGGACAAGATCATGGAGCGTTCGCGTAGCGACGCGTCGGCCCCGGCACCGGCCTCGGGCGCCAGCACGGGGAAGGCCGCGGGTGCGCCCGCCGCCGATGACGGCAGCGATGTTGACCATGATCGATCGCGCGCGGCACTGCGCAACCGCGAACGCGATTCACGCTAAGGGGATAAGCGCATGAACCGTATTGGAACCGTTATTGTCGCGCTGATCGTTTTGTTGATCGTGCTTGCCTCGACCATGTTCGTGGTGGATCAGCGCCGTTATGCCGTGGTGTTCTCGCTGGGCGAGATCAAGGACGTCTATAGTCAGCCCGGCCTGAAATTCAAATTGCCGCCGCCGCTCCAGACCGTGTTGTATCTGGACAAGCGCATCATGACCATCGACAATCCCGAGCCGGAACGCTTCATCACGGCCGAGAAGAAGAACCTGATCGTCGACTCGTACGTGAAGTGGCGTATTGTCGATCCGCGCAAGTTCTATGTCAGCTTCAAGGGAGATAGCCGCCTCGCGCAGGATCGTCTGACGCAGCAGATTCGCTCGGCGTTGCAGGAAGCGTTCACCAAGCGCACCGTGACCGAGGTCGTGTCGTCGCAGCGCGATCAGGTCATGCAGTGGGTGAAGCAGAAGGTCGGCGAGGACGCTGCGCAAGTCGGCATCGAAATTGTCGATGTGCGGATGCGCCGGGTCGATCTGGCCGCGGGTATCAGCGATTCGGTCTATAGCCGGATGGCGGCGGAGCGCAAGCGCGTGGCGAACGAATTGCGTTCGACCGGCGCGGCCGAGGCCGAGCAGATTCGCGCCGATGCCGACCGCCAGCGCGACGTGGTCGTGGCGGAGGCCTATGCCAAGGCGCAGCAGGTCAAGGGGGAGGGCGATGCGACGGCTGCCGGTATCTACGCGCAGGCGTTCGGTCGCGATCCGCAGTTCGCTCAGTTCTATCAGAGCCTCGAAGCGTACAAGGCGACCTTCCGTGACAAGCGCGACGTGATCATTGCCGATCCGAACAGCGATTTCTTCCGATTCATGCGTGGTTCCGGCGGTGCGGCTGGCGCGCCGGCCGGAAAAGCGCGAAAATAGCGTCCTTGACATCCGAGTAGCTGCCACCGCCCGCGTCAATCGCGGGCGGTGGCATTTTGGCCGAGTCCCCTGTGAGCACCAGCACGATTCTTCTCGCTTTGGCCCTCATGCTGATTGTCGAGGGAATGTTTCCGTTTGTCGCACCAGACCGGTGGCGGCAAAGTTTTCGTAAAATAACGGAAATGCCGTCCGGCCAGATTCGCTTTTTCGGTTTGGCCGCCGTCTCGCTGGGGCTGATTCTGATGCTGCTGGCCGACCACTAAAAGGCGCTTTCTCGCGCCGCCTGAATACCGAAATACCCATGCCGAACTGGCTACTCCCCGAAAATATCGCCGACGTGCTGCCTTCCGAGGCGCGCAAGATTGAAGATCTGCGCCGGCTGATGCTGGACCGTTTCCGTACCTACGGCTACGAACTCGTGATGCCGCCGATGCTCGAGTACGTCGAGTCGCTGCTGACCGGCACCGGCCATGACCTCGATCTGCGCACGTTCAAGCTCGTCGATCAGCTTTCCGGGCGCACCATGGGCCTGCGTGCGGACATTACCCCGCAGATTGCCCGTATCGACGCTCATTTGCTCAATCGGAAGGGCGTGACGCGGCTGTGCTATGCCGGAAGCGTGCTATTTACGCGTCCGCGTAATCTGCTGGCGACGCGCGAGCCATTCCAGATCGGTGCCGAGATCTTTGGGCACAGCGGGCTCGAAGCCGATCTCGAGATCCAGGAACTGCTGCTTTACTGTCTCCAGCTTGCCGGTCTGAAGCAGATCCGCATCGATTTGTGCCACGCCGGTGTGCTCGAAGCGCTCATCGAGGGCGTGCCGGCCGCTGAGGCCGTCGAGAGCGAGTTGTTCGGGGCATTGGCCACGAAGGACGTGCCGCAGCTCGAGGCGTTGACCCGCGATCTTCCGGCGAGCCTGCGCGATGCCTTGCTGGCGCTGACCACGCTGTATGGCGAACCGGCCGAGACGCTCGCTCGTGCCCGCAAGGCGTTGCCGGACCTGCCCGGCGTGAGGGCGGCACTCGACGATCTGGCCTATCTGGCGGCGGCGCAAAGCAAGGACGGGCCGGCCGTATTGTCGATCGACCTGGCCGATCTGCGTGGCTATCAGTACCACAGCGGCGTGATGTTCGCGGCCTATGTCGACGGCATCCCCAATGCGATTGCGCGCGGCGGCCGTTACGACAAGGTGGGCCAGGCGTTTGGTCGAGACCGTCCGGCAACGGGCTTTTCGCTGGATTTGCGTGAGTTGGCTGCGATTTCCCCGGTCGAAGCGCGGAGTAACGCGATTTTGGCGCCGGCTGACGATGTGCCGGGGCTGCGCGCGAAGATCGACAGCCTGCGCAACGCGGGTGAAGTCGTTATTCGCATGCTGCCGGGCCACGATCAGGATTTCGAGGAGTTCACGGGCGACCGCGTCCTTGTCGAAAAAGCGGGCCAATGGGTTGTGACACCCCGGTGAACGTCGCTGAAAAAAGCGGCACTAGCCTACGCCAACACGGGTAGAATACGTTTTTAACCAAACCAACTATTGTTATGTCCGGCAATGCTTTGAATCAGGGGCGCAACGTCGTCGTTATCGGAACTCAATGGGGCGACGAAGGTAAGGGTAAGGTCGTCGACTGGCTGACCGATCACGCGCAAGGCGTGGTGCGTTTTCAAGGTGGCCACAATGCCGGACATACGCTCATCATTGGTGGCAAGAAGACAATTCTGCGCCTGATTCCCTCGGGCATCATGCACAAGGACGTCACCTGTTACATCGGCAACGGCGTGGTGCTCTCGCCGGAAGCGCTGTTCAAGGAAATCGAGGAGTTGGAAAGCGCGGGCCTGAATGTGTGCGGTCGTTTGCGCATTTCCGAAGCCTGTACGCTGATTCTGCCGTATCACGTCGCCATCGATCAGGCGCGTGAAGCCCGTCGCGGCGCCGGCAAGATCGGTACGACCGGTCGCGGCATCGGCCCGGCTTACGAAGACAAGGTCGGCCGCCGTGCGCTGCGCGTGCAGGATCTCTTCGATCCGGAGACTTTCGCCGAGCGTCTGCGTGAAACCCTCGATTATCACAACTTCGTCCTGACACAGTATTTGGGCGCGAAGGCCGTCGACTTCCAGGAAACGCTGGATACGATGCTGAGCTACGCTGCGCGTCTGCAGCCGATGATCGCCGACGTGTCGCAGATGCTCTACGCGGCCAACCGAGAAGGCCAGAACCTGTTGTTCGAAGGCGCCCAGGGCACGTTGCTCGACATCGATCACGGTACGTATCCGTTTGTGACCAGCAGCAATTGCGTCGCGGGTGCCGCTTCGGCTGGCGCGGGCGTCGGTCCGCAACAACTCCATTACGTGCTGGGCATCACCAAGGCCTATTGCACTCGCGTGGGTGCGGGGCCGTTCCCGAGCGAACTGTACGATGCGGACAACCCCGCCCGTCAGGAAGCGATCGGCCTGCAACTGGCCACGGTCGGCAAGGAATTCGGTTCGGTGACGGGCCGCCCGCGCCGTACCGGCTGGATGGATGCCGCAGCACTCAAGCGCTCGATTCAGATCAACGGCGTGACCGGCCTGTGCATGACCAAGCTCGACGTGCTCGACGGTCTCGACACGGTGCGTCTGTGTGTCGGCTACAAGATTGGCGACAAGACGGTCGACATCCTGCCCCGTGGTGCGGTGGATGTGGCGCGATGCGAGCCGGTGTACGAAGACTTCCCCGGCTGGTCGCAGAGCACGGTGGGTGTGACGGCATGGGACCAATTGCCGGCTCAGGCGCAGAACTATCTGAAGCGCATTGAAGAGGTGAGCGGTATTCCGATCGACATGGTGTCGACCGGCCCGGATCGTGACGAAACCATCTTGTTGCGTCACCCGTTCAAGCACTGAAGCACCGTAGCGTTGGCACAGCACACCATGAATCTACCCCAAAACGACGACAAGAACCTTTGGGTCTCGTGGGACGAGTATCATCGGCTCATCGAGCGACTTGCGCTCAAGGTCTACGAATCGAACTGGAAGTTCGACAAGATCCTGTGCCTGGCCCGGGGTGGCTTGCGTGTGGGCGATCAACTCGCGCGCATCTACGACGTGCCGCTCGCGATTCTGGCGACCAGTTCCTATCGTGAAGCCGAAGGGACCGTTCGCGGTGACCTCGACATCGCTCACTTCATCACCATCACGCGCGGCGAGCTGGAAGGTCGCGTGCTGCTGGTCGACGACCTGGTCGATTCGGGCGTGACGCTCGAGCGCGTTGGCAAGCACCTCAAGGAGCGTTTCCCAAAGGTGACAGACGTGCGCTCGGCGGTGCTGTGGCACAAGGCGTGTTCGAAAGTGGCGCCCGATTACGCGGTCGATTTCCTGCCGACGAATCCGTGGATTCACCAGCCGTTCGAAGAGTACGACACGCTGCGTCCGCACAATTTGTCGGCGTGGATCAAGCGCGGCACCTGAGCGACGACGGGATGGCTGAACATGCCGCTAGGCGGCGTTCGGCAAGGGGGGAGCCCCGACAAAGCAGGCGGTGACATCGTGAGATGCGCCGCCTGTTTTGTTTTGAGCGTGCGTCGTTGGTGCGATGTCACTTGATCGCGGGGCGATCGAACGGGCTTACGGCGATGCCATATGGCGACTGATTTCCCTTCTGCTTGAGGCTTCGTCGGTTTGGGCGATGTGATCTGATGCCGTATGAATCTCAACTTTTGGAAATCGCGCGGCGGCGGTCACGTCATGAATCAGTGGTGGCGTTCCTATCCCTTGATTTGCACAGTAGGCCTCGCGAGCGTGCTGGCGATCGCCAGCACGCCGAGTGTCGCGGCGTCGGCGGTGGCCGGGGTGCGGACCGCGAGCGGGATTCGGTATGTGTCGGTGACCGACCAGACGTCGATGGCAAAGGCCAAGGTCGCCGCGCTGGATCGTTGCCGAGCCCAACTGGCTTCCGGTCGCCGGGGCGGGCGATGCGACGTGTTGATGTCCGGTAATGGGCCGGCTTACTGGGCGGTCGTGCGTGCAGTCAATGGAGAGATCGGCATTGCGCTGGGTGACACGCAGACGTCTGCCGTTCAGGACGCCTTCGCCGTGTGTCAGCGCGCAGGGCAATGTTCGCTCGATAGCGCACAGGTTTGGTTCGATAGCGGTCAGCGCCCGGGGAGGCGTTTGCCGACACCACAGGCGGCGTCAGTGTCGCCCGCACCCTGCCGGATTCCTACCGGGCAGGTGGTTCGCATGCAGACGCGATGCGTCGAAGGTGCATGCGTGCGAACGTATGAAAACGGATGCATCATTCGCTTCCAGGCGGCTCACTGTCTCGATAAGGGAACGAGCCAATATGTTTGGCGACCGAACGGCTGTGACGAAGATGAATGATGGTGTGCATCCTGTATCACGATAAACAACGGGCGCACAGAGGCGCCCGTTGTTCATTCCTCGCTGACTTGATGCGGTGCGTCAGCTTGCCGACATGCCACTGTGGCGCAGCAAGGCATCGACTTCCGGTGCGCGACCCCGGAACGCAATGAACGACGCCATTGCTTCGCGACTGCCGCCCACCGCGAGAATTTCATCGCGGTAGCGGGCGCCGGTGGCGGTATCGAGGACTGAGCCGCTGACCTTCGCCGCCTCTTCAAACGCCGCATACACATCCGCCGACAGCACCTCCGCCCACTTGTAGCTGTAATATCCGGCCGCGTAGCCGCCTGCAAAGATGTGGCTGAAAGTATTCGGCCAACGCGAAAAATCCGCCTGAGGCGTAACGTGCAATCGATCGTTGATGCGTTGCGAAAGCGACAGCACCGACTCGTTGCCGTGCGGATCGAAATCGTAATGCAGGTGCATGTCGAAGTCGGAGAAGACCAACTGACGCAGCATCATCAAACCGCTTTGGAAGTTGCGGGCGGCCAGCATCTTGTCGAACAGGGCTCGCGGCAGCGGGGCACCCGTCTCCACATGAGCGGTCATGTGCTCAAGCACATCCCACTCCCAACAGAAGTTCTCCATGAACTGGGACGGCAACTCGACAGCATCCCACTCGACGCCATTGATGCCCGCCACGCCGGCATCTTCCACTCGCGTGAGCATGTGATGCAGGCCGTGCCCGAACTCGTGGAACAGCGTGATGACGTCGTCATGCGGCAGCAACGCCGGCTTGTCGCCGACGGGGGCAGGGAAGTTGCACACGAGGTACGCCACCGGCGTTTGCAGCGTGCCGTTGCGCAGGCGCTTGCGTGTGCGGGCACTGTCCATCCAGGCACCGCCGCGCTTGCCTTCGCGGGCGAACAGATCGATGTAGAACTGCGCCACGAGTTCGCCATCGCGCTCGATGCGGAAGAAGCGAACATCCGGATGCCACGTTTCGGCATCCTGCGGGCGAATCGTCACGCCGAACAACGTGCCGGCCACGCGAAACAGACCGTCGAGCACCTTGGGCAACGGAAAATACTGACGGACTTCCGACTCCGAGAAATCGTAGCGTTGCTGGCGCAGCTTCTCCGATGCGTAGGTCGTGTCCCAGGGTTGCAGCTTCTCGATGCCCAGCGACTCGGCGGCAAACGCTTGCAGTTCGGCCCAGTCTTGCTCGGCGTACGGACGCGCGCGGCGGGCGAGGTCTTCGAGGAACTCGAGGACTTGCGCGGGCGATTCCGCCATTTTGGGCTCGAGCGATACCTCGGCGTAGTTCTTGAAGCCGAGCATGTGTGCTTCCTCGCGGCGCAGCGCGAGTTGCTCGACAACGATCTCGGTGTTGTCCCAGTCCGCCTCGCCGTTGCCGAATTGCGGGCCGAGTTCGGAAGCCCGGGTCACATTGGCCCGGTACAGCGTTTCGCGAAGCGCGCGATTGTCGGCGTATTGCAGCACCGGGAAGTACGAGGGGAAATGTAGCGTGAATTTCCAGCCGTCCAGGCCGTCTCGCTGTGCGGCGGCACGTGCCGCGGCCTTGTCGTCGTCGGGCAGGCCGGCGAGGTCCTGCTCGTCGGTCACGACAAGCGAGAATTTGTTGGTCGCGTCGAGCACGTGATCCGAGAAGCGCTTGGCGAGGTCCGCCTGTGCTTCCTGAATGTCGGCGAATCGCGGTTTCTGGTCTTCAGGAAGTTCGGCGCCGCCCAATCGGAAGCCGCGCATCTCGTTGTCGAGAATTTTCTTGCGAGCCGGAGAGAGGTCTGCGAATTCCTGGCCGGCTGCAATGGCCTTGTACTTTTCGAACAGCGCCAGATTCTGGCCGACGCTGGCGGAGAATTCGGTGACGCGCGGCAGGTTATCGCCGTATGCCGCGCGAAGCGCCGGGGTGTCGGCGACGGCGTTCAGGTGTCCAACGATTTCCCAGGCCCGGCCCAAACCTTCGGTGCCGTCTTCTACGGCGTCGAGAATGTTGGCCCACGTCGGCGGCGTGGAGGGATCTGCAGCCTTGTCCACAGCCGCACGCGCTTGTGCCAGGAGCACGTCGACGGCGGGCGTTACGTGTTCGGGGCGGATCTCGGCAAAACGGGGAAGTCCCTGGATATCGAGCAGAGGGTTGGTTTGTGGCGTATTCATGCGTTCGTTGTCCACGGGGAGGGGCTTACGAAGAGTGTGGGGGCATCCCGGGCAATTTTCCAGTCGTTTTTTTCAACCGGTCCGATTGGGCGTGTTGGCGGCGGAATCCCTGGAGTGCGACGCCCGGCCGGCATTCAACGGCTTACGCCGGCGATTCCACCACGGGCCCAAAAGCAACAAGGGCGCGCGCGACCGAGAGGTCGAGCACGCCCGGCGTGACGCGCGGTGCTGACGATCAGGCGTCGAGGGCGCGCTCGGCGGCCTCAAGCGTGTTGACGAGGAGCATGGTGATCGTCATCGGTCCCACGCCGCCCGGTACCGGCGTGATATAGCCGGCCACATCCTTGACGCCGTTGAAATCGACGTCGCCGCACAACTTGCCCGCGTCGTCACGGTTCATGCCGACGTCGATGACTGCCGCACCCGGTTTGACCATATCGGCCGTGACGATATTGCGCTTGCCCACGGCCGCGACAATGACGTCAGCGTTGCGGGTGTGCGCGGCCAGATCTCGCGTCTTGCTGTTGCAGATCGTGACGGTGGCGCCTGCCTGGAGCAGCATCATCGCCATCGGCTTGCCAACGATGTTCGACGCGCCGATTACCACGGCCACCGCCCCGCGCAGCGGGAAATCGACGGACTCGAGCATCTTCATGCAGCCATAGGGCGTGCACGGGCGGAACAGCGGTGCCCCCGTCATCAGGGCGCCCGCATTCGACACGTGAAAACCGTCGACGTCCTTTTCCGGCGCAATGGCTTCGAGCACCTTGTGGCTGTCGATGTGCTTAGGCAGGGGCAGTTGAACGAGGATGCCGTTGATCTTAGGATCGCGGTTGAGTTCATCGATGCGGGCAAGCAGGGCGCTTTCCGTCAGATCGGCCGGATAGCGGTCGAGCGAGGAATACAGGCCGTTGTCTTCGCAGGCCTTGACCTTGTTGCGCACGTAGACCTGACTGGCCGAATCCTCGCCGACCAGCACCACGGCAAGCCCGGGTTGGTGGCCGCGGGCGGTCAGAACGGCGGCACGGGTGGCAACTTCGGCGCGAATACGTTTGGCGAGGGCGTTGCCGTCGATGAGGGTGGCGGTCATGATGCGTGGATATCGTAGGAAGGATGGGGGCTGGCCCGAGGGGCCGGATACGGCCGCGCCGGTCAGGCAGGTGACAGGCGCAAAGACCGTATTATAGCGGCGCGCCGCAACGCGCGGGAGGGGGCGCGGCGGCGGCTTCGAGCGAGCTACGGCGCTGCACGGCTGACGCTGCTCGCCGCGTCTCCTTGGCGAGCAGCATCATGCCACCGCAACCGGTCGAGATGCTACCGGTCATGGGTCCGGCATTTCGGCCGCCCGTCAGTCAGCCGGCGCGATGGCGAGCGGACGGCGGGCGGCGACCGGGTTCAGGGGCGAGGCGATCCGCCGGAACGTTTCGAGAGTGCCAGGCGGAGCAGGTCGGCAACGGTGTTGACGTTGAGCTTCTCCATGATGTTGGCGCGGTGCGCCTCGACCGTCTTGATGCTGATGCCAAGATCGTCTGCGATCTGCTTGTTCAGGCGGCCGGCAATGATGCGCTCGAGCACCTGATGTTCACGACTTGTAAGCTTGGACAGCAGATCCTCGGCGGCTTGCAACTCGCGTTGGCTGCTGGCGTCTTGCCGTGCTTTTGCGAGCATCCGCTCGACTTGAGCACGCAATTCCGCTTCGTCGAACGGCTTTTCGATGAAGTCCATCGCGCCCTTCTTCATCGTGTCGACGGCCATCGGCACGTCGCCATGGCCCGTCACGAAGATGATGGGAATGTTGAACCGGTTCTCGACCAGCTTTTCCTGAAGTTCCAGGCCGCTCATGCCCGGCATGCGGACATCCAGAATCAGGCAGCCAAGCTGATGCCCGTTGTAGTGCGAAAGGAATTCTTCGGCACTGGCAAAGCCTCGTACGTGGTAGCCATTGGCCTCGAGTAGCCAGCGAAGCGAGTCGCGGACCGCCTCGTCGTCATCAACGACGAAGACGGTTTCTTGTTCGATAGTGGTGTTGGGTGTCGTCATAGTCCTCCCCCGGATCCGGATGTCGTATCGCCTTCTAACGGTAACAGAATACAAAAAGTACAACCATTCCGCACGCCGTCGACGTCATTGTTTTCTACCCACAGACGGCCGTGGTGTGATTCGATGATCGAACGGCAGATATTCAGGCCCATGCCCATGCCGTCCGATTTAGTGCTAAAGAAAGGTTCAAACAATCGTTCGATGGTGGCCTCGTCCACCCCAGGTCCATGATCCGAGACTTGGAATTCGACCGATTTATCTCGCCGTTCCACGTGCAGACGCACGCTCAGGTCGCGACGCTGGCCGGGCGGCGGCGTATAGCCGTGCATGGCCTCGGCGGCGTTCTTGAGCAGATTCACGAGCACCTGTTCGATCAGCACCGGGTCGACGTTGATCTGTGGCAGTCCTGCCGGCAGCTCGGTCACAATGCGAATGCGGCGCTTGCGCGCTTCAATCTCGGCGAGCCCCACGGCATCCGCGACGATCTCATAGATCGACGAGGGTTGACGCTTCGGTTCGCTACGTTTCACGAACGCGCGAATCCGCTTGATGATCATGCCCGCACGCACCGCCTGCTGTGACGTTTTTTCCAGCGCGGGCAGCAACGTTTCCGGCGAGGTGCGCCCGGCGCGCACTAGGGCCGCCGTGCCCATGCAGTAGTTGTTGATGGCCGCGAGCGGCTGGTTCAGTTCGTGGGCCAGCGACGAAGCCATCTCGCCCATGGTCGTCAGACGCCCCGTGAACTGTAGGCGTTCTTCTTCCTGACGGGCCAGCTCCTCCGCATGACGGCGGGCCGTAATGTCCGTTGCCACCTGCAACTGTGCCAAGTGGCCGTCCACCCACTGAATATATTGACGCCGGACTTCGAACCATTTCTGGTGCGCCGGCAGATAAATTTCCTGTGTCTGCGCAGCCGTGTCGGTGAGCGACGCGGCAGGCAGTCCGGCAAAGGCATCGACCAGATCGATGTGATCGAGCGACGTAGGGGAGAGTTCGCCGCCACCGGACAACTCCAGGTGGCCTTCCGGGCGCGTACCGAACAACTGACGGTAATAGCGATTCGCGAACAGCAATTCCGCCTTGTCGACGGCGAGTACCGATACCGACGCGTCGAGGCTCTCCAGCACGGTCGTGAACCGCTCATGGGCGGCGGCGAGTTCCTCGCGCGCCCGCTTGGGTTCGCTGATATCGGTCAGCGACGACATCCAGCCGGTCTGACGGCCATGCGCGTCCACGAGCGGCGAGACGAACATGCGCGCGTAGAAAATCGTGCCGTCTTTGCGCTGCACGCGAATTTCGAAGCCGTGCGAGGGCGCCTTGCCGCGCAGCGTCATGTCGATGCGACGCTGCATTTCGTGGATGTCGTCTTTGGGCCAGTAAGGGTAGGGCGGCGCCCGGTACATGAGGTCCTGCTCGTCCCAGCCTGTCATCCGGCAGAACGCGGGGTTCACGTAAGTAATGTGGCCCTGCAGGTCGAGCACACGCATGCCGATGACGATGGAGTTCTCCATGGCCCGCCGGAACGACGTCTCGTTGAACAACGCCTGCTGTGCCTCGAAGCGCTGGCGCGTATGCCGCCACAGGCTCCAGAGGCTCCAGAGCACGAAGCACGACAAGCCGGCGATCAGCCACACCAGCGTGTTGTTGACGAAATTGCCGACGGCAGGATACGAGTAGATGCGCACCGCGAGACTGTGCCCGGGGGGATCGAGGAGCAACTCGTAGGAGACATCGCGCGGTAACGGCGGGCGTGTCGATGTCGTTGCCAGCTCGTTGTTGTGAGTGTCGATGAACGACACCTTGAACTTGTCGCCAAGCTCCTGCGGCAACTCGTGGATCAGCAAGCCTTCCACCGAATACACCGCACTGATCGTGCCGAGGAACTCGCGCTCGCGCAGCACGGGCACCTGTACAACGATGTAGCTTGCGCCCGAGGCGTCATAAATCAGGGTGGAATAGGCCGAGCGGCGCGAATCGCGGGCGGCGCGGAACGCGACCAATAATTCGTCTTCCATTGGATGCTGCGCCGAGCCCTGCAACCGCGACGCGAACGGGGAATCCGCCGGCGCCGCCCACTTGGGACGCTGCGACGCGTCCAGCCAATTCATGAAGACGATGTCCGCATGATTTTGCATCACTTCGTTCGCCGTATTCTGGAAGTGCGCAACGTCCTGCGGCTTGGCTGCCGTGTCGCGCGCAAGCGAGCTGATCTGATCTTGAATGGCCAGCATGTTGAGGCGAATCTGTTGCTGCGCCCATGCCACATTCCGATACAGCGTGTCCTGCTGTTGCTCCGTCTCCCGGCGGTTCAGGCTCCACAGGATCAGACTCATCACCACGAGAAAGATCACAATGGAGACGAGCGGGACCAGCAAGTAGTAATGCGACTCCGCGAACCCCTGCAACCAACGGTTGGAGCGGGCAGACGTAGCGGCGGACCGGGACGGCGGAGCGGAATTGGCAAGGCGGGGCGAAAGCATGGCGAGATTGTAGCGCAGGCCGGGCGGTTTCCCGCTGCCATCAACGGCGACCGCTTGCTTTTCGGAAGCCTCCGAGCTTTTGCGTAAGACGGCCGCGCAATTTGCTCTTGAGACCGATCGGTACGCTGGAAAATCGTGGTGTGATGGCACCAGCAACCTATTGATTTTATGTGCACCGCAGCAGAATTCCGCATTATAAAATTTACTATCGTAATCTGAAATTTCGCTTGCGAAGGCGGGAGTAACCTTCGTACAATGCCCCGGTAAAAAAGCCGGTGGGCCCGTCCATAAAGCGGGATTCGACCGTCACGCCAACCCGCTAACGACAGACAAGGAGACACCATGTCCGCCGTACCTGAAGAAGCCCTCAAGATCGTGTCCCCCGCGGACGCCGATCCCCAAGAAACGCAAGAATGGCTGGCCTCGCTCGAAGGCGTGCTGGCGGCCGAGGGCCCAGAGCGTGCCCACTACCTGCTCGAGAAGCTGATCGAGTTCGCCCGCATCAACGGCGAACATCACCCGTTCTCGGCGAATACCCCGTACATCAACACCATCCCGCTCGACCAGCAGGCCCGTATCCCCGGCGATCAGGATGTCGAGCACAAGATTCGCTCGTACACGCGCTGGAATGCGATCGCGATGGTGCTGCGCGCCGGCAAGGACACGAACGTCGGCGGTCACATCGCGTCGTTCGCCTCGGCCGCAACGCTCTATGACGTTGGTTTCAACCATTTCTGGCATGCGCCGTCCGACAAGCACGGTGGCGACCTGGTCTTTGTGCAGGGCCACTCGTCGCCGGGTGTGTACAGCCGCGCCTTCCTGTTGGGCCGTCTGGAAATGCCCCAGCTCGAGAACTTCCGCCAGGAAGTGGACGGCGGCGGTCTGTCGTCGTATCCGCACCCGTGGCTGATGCCTGACTTCTGGCAGTTCCCGACGGTGTCGATGGGCCTGGGCCCGATCATGGCGATCTACCAGGCGCGCTTCATGAAGTACATCGAGTCGCGCAACATCGTGAAGACCGAGGGCCGCAAGGTCTGGGCCTTCCTCGGCGACGGCGAGACGGACGAGCCGGAATCGCTCGGCGCCATCGGCATGGCCGGTCGCGAGCATCTCGACAACCTCGTGTTCGTGATCAACTGCAACCTGCAGCGCCTGGACGGCCCGGTGCGCGGTAACGGCAAGATCATCCAGGAACTCGAATCGGAGTTCCGCGGTGCCGGCTGGAACGTCATCAAGGTGATCTGGGGCAGCCGCTGGGACACCTTGCTCGCCCGCGACAAGAAGGGTCTGCTGATGACGCGCATGATGGAGTGTGTTGACGGCGAGTATCAGACCTACAAGTCGAAGGACGGCGCGTACGTGCGCGAGAACTTCTTCAATACGCCGGAACTCAAGGCGATGGTCGCCGACTGGTCAGACGAAGACATTTGGGCGCTTAACCGCGGCGGCCACGATCCGCACAAGATTTTCGCCGCATACCAGGCGGCCACCCAGCACAAGGGGCAGCCGACGGTCATTCTGGCCAAGACCATCAAGGGCTACGGCATGGGTGAGGCCGGTCAGGCCATGAACATCACCCACCAGCAGAAGAAGATGCCGGTGGAGTCGCTCAAGAAATTCCGCGACCAGTTCAAGCTGCCGATCGCGGATGACCAGATCGCCGACGTGCCGTACCTGAAGTTCGAGGAAGGCTCGAAGGAACTCGAATACATGCGCGCGCGCCGCATGGAGCTGGGCGGCTATCTGCCGCAGCGTCGCACCAAGGCCGCATCGTTGCCGGTGCCTGCGCTGTCCGCATTCGATGCCCTGCTCAAGGCGACCGCCGAAGGCCGCGAGATCTCGACGACGATGGCGTTCGTGCGGATTCTCAACGTGCTGCTCAAGGACAAGGCGCTGGGCCAGCGTATCGTGCCGATCGTGCCGGACGAATCCCGCACCTTCGGTATGGAAGGTCTGTTCCGCCAGATTGGTATCTGGAGCCAGGTCGGCCAGCGCTACATCCCGCAGGATCAGGATCAATTGATGTTCTACAAGGAATCGGAGAGCGGTCAGATTCTGCAGGAAGGCATCAATGAAGCCGGTGGCATGTGCGACTGGATCGCGGCCGCCACGTCGTACTCGACGCACGGCGAGACGATGATCCCCTTCTACATCTTCTACTCGATGTTCGGCTTCCAGCGCGTGGGCGACCTGGCCTGGGCGGCCGGCGACATGCGCGCTCGCGGTTTCCTCGTGGGCGGCACGGCCGGTCGTACGACCCTGAACGGCGAAGGTCTCCAGCACGAAGACGGTCACTCGCTGCTGTGGGCGTCGTCGATTCCGAACTGTTTGCCGTACGATCCGACGTTCGCTTACGAACTCGCCGTGATCGTTCAGGACGGCCTGCGTCGCATGGTGCAGGATCAGGAAGATGTCTATTACTACCTGACCGTGATGAACGAGAACTACCCGCATCCGGCCATGCCGGAAGGCGTTGAGCAGGACATCCTGAAGGGGATGTACGCGTTCCGTCGCGGGGCGGACGACAGCAAGGCACCGCGCGTGCAACTGCTGGGTTCGGGTACGATCTTCAACGAAGTGATCGCCGCCGCCGAAATGCTCAAGAACGATTGGGGCGTCGAATCGGATCTGTGGAGCTGCCCGAGCTTCACGGAGCTGGCCCGCGAAGGTAACGACGCGGCGCGCCACAATCTGCTGCACCCGACCGAGCCGGCGCGTTTGTCGCATGTCGAGTCGTGCCTGAACGACACCCGTGGTCCGGTCATCGCATCGACCGACTACATCCGCACGTACGCCGATCAGATTCGCCCCTTCGTGCGGGGTCGTTATGTGGCGCTCGGCACCGACGGCTACGGCCGTTCGGATACGCGCGAGAAGCTGCGTCACTTCTTCGAGGTGGATCGTAACTGGGTCACGGTCGCTGCCCTCAAGGCATTGGCCGACGAAGGCACGCTGCCGGCGACCAAGGTTGCCGAAGCGATTGCCAAGTACAACCTGGATCCGAACAAACCCAACCCGATGACCGTCTAAAGGCCGCTTCGCGCGGCGCGTGCGCCCGCCAGCCGCCTCAAGCGGCAGGCGGGGCGCGCCGCGCGTCAAGCGCAGCCTCGAGGAGACTGTGGAAAATGAGTCAAGTGATCGAAGTGAAAGTCCCCGATATCGGTGACTTCAAGGACTTGCCCGTCATCGACGTGCTGGTCAAGGCGGGCGACAAGATCGATGCCGAGCAGGCCCTGATCACGCTGGAATCGGACAAGGCGACGATGGATGTGCCGAGCCCGGCCGCTGGCATCATCAAGGCGCTGAGCCTGAAAGTCGGCGATGAAGTATCTGAGGGTTCTCTTATTCTGACGCTCGAGACCGCCAACGGTTCGGGCGCGCAAGCCAGTGCGGCGGCAGCCC
>NZ_KB290528.1:0-71192 GCF_000282835.1 Pandoraea sp. B-6
TGTGAAACTTTTTTGAAGGCGATGCAATTTTCTGCGTTTTCGCGTCCCTGTCCCACCGCGTCCTATCTGTATCCAGACGCTATAGAGAAGAGTACCGGCGCCCGTCGCACCGCCTTTGGCACAATAGCGCCCATGAACACTGATCTTTCACAGGACGCCTCCGCGCCCGCGCATCCTTTCTCCACCCTCCTGCCCGACACCGTCATTGCCGCCGTCGAGCAGCTTGGCTATTTCAGCGACGGGCGCCTGCTCGCCCTCAACAGTTATGAGAACCGCGTCTATCAGGTAGGGATGGAAGACGGCCCTCCGCTCATCGCGAAGTTCTATCGCCCCCAGCGCTGGACCGACGACGCCATCCTGGAGGAGCACGCCTTCACACAAGCGCTCGCCCATCAGGAGATTCCGGTCGTTGCCCCGCTCGAGACGCAAGGCACGACCCTGCACCATTTCAACGGTTTCCGCTTCGCCCTCTTCCCTCGACGCGGCGGCCGAGCCCCCGAACTGCAGGATCCCGACACGCTCAATTGGCTCGGTCGCTTTCTCGGCCGTATCCACGCAGTCGGCGCCATCCAGCCGTTCCGGCACCGCATCACCCTGGACATCGACACGTACGGACACACCCCGGTCGACTACCTGTGGGCGAGCGACTTCATTCCGAACGACCTGCGCGACGCCTGGCGCAGTATTGTCGACCTGGGGCTCGCCGGTGTCGCGCGCGCTTACGAGCGGGCTGGAGACGTGAAACTGCTGCGCGTACACGGCGACTGCCACGGCGGCAACGTCTTGTGGACCGATGCCGGCCCGCACTTCGTCGATTTCGACGATACGTGCATGGCGCCGGCGATGCAGGATCTGTGGATGCTGCTTTCGGGCACGCGCGAAGAGATGACGGTCCAGCTCGATGAAGTCCTCTCCGGCTACGAGGACTTTGCCGACTTCAACCCGCGCGAGCTGCATCTCACAGAAGCCTTGCGAACGCTGCGCCTGCTGCACTATAGCGCCTGGCTGGCCCGGCGCTGGGACGATCCGGCGTTCCCCGCCGCCTTTCCTTGGTTCAACACGCAGCGCTACTGGCAGGACCGCATCCTGGAGCTTCGCGAACAGGTTGCCCTCATGGACGAGCCGCCGTTGTCCTGGCGCTGACCGACATCCGCGCGGGCCGACTCGCGGGCCTGTCAGCCGAGTTAGCCGTGTCAGCCGACGCCGCTACCACTGATTCCGCTGATTCCGCCGGCGCGTCCGCGCGCACTCACCACCATCGCCACATGGCGAACGCGAGTGCCGCGGCCACGCACCACTCTGCCGCCGACCCGGTCGTCACGTAAAGCGGCGAACGGAAGCGCGTTCGCAACGGCCAGCACAGCGGCACGCCGGACGGCGTGAGCCAATCGGCCAGCAGATGTGACAAATATCCGGCCGCCAACGCAAGCATCCACGCCGGCACATGGCCCCAGCCATACAGGCAGCCCACGACCGCCAGGATCGGCAGCAGCAGCGAATGCGTCATGCCACGATGGCCGAAGAGACCGGAGACCAAGAGCGACACCGGTGCGACTCGGCGTCCCAGCATGCTCTTCGGGTGATCGATGTCGGGCAGCAATGCGCCAACGAGCGTCAAGGGCCAGGCGTGGACGCTGGCGGCCCACCCGGTGCGATGCATCAGCCAAGTTGCGCCGATACCGAAAATGAGATGACTTCTGGCTTGCATGGTGAGTCGGCGGCGGTGCGCCCGGCCCCGCTAAAAATGGGCCCGAAGTCTACCACTCGATACACGATGTAGGCAGCCTCGGCGTCCCTTTCGTGCGCCTCTTCACCCTCACATCTCCACCTCCGCGCCTCTCCACGTCTCCACGCCTCTATCCCCTACCTACCTCCCTACCTCCCACCACGAAGCCCCGTCAACGAGCAACGCTCCCAAGACACGAATCTCGAATACCGCACATTCGGCGGGTTTCGGTTGACCGTGTCACATGCCCCCCGTACGATCCGCGCGACGGATTTTCAGTCTTTCGCACCGGGACACATCAATCGCCCCGCAGGAGTTTTCAATGAAGAAGTTTCTGATGCTTGCCGCAGCGCTCGCGCCGCTTACCGGTCACGCCACCAACCCGCTTGTAACGGACGACACCGGCACACAGGACACCGGCAACTGGCAACTCGAGCTGAACAGCGAGTGGATAACCATGCCGAGCGCCCGCCAGCAACAATGGAACAACACGCTGACGTACGGTGTGATGCCCAACCTCGACGTCGCCATCCAGGCGCCCTACCAGCGCACGCGACCCGATGGCGCTGGCTGGACCAGCGGCGTCACCGACCTCCAGTTGCAAGCCAAATGGCGCTTTCTCGAAACCGATCAGTGGAGCCTCGGCCTCAAGCCGTTCGTCTCGCTGCCGACGGCCAGCCAGGATCGCGGCCTCGGCAACGGGCGCGCGACCACCGGCGCGAATCTGTTGATGCAATACAACCTCGATCGCTGGACATTCCTCGCCAACGCCGGCTATACGTGGAACAACAACGGCACCGGCAACCGACAGAGCCTGTGGAACGCGTCCACGGCCGTGCTTTTCAGCGCGACGGACACTGTGCGCCTGGTTGCCGACATCGGTCTCGCGACCAATCCGGACGCCACGACCCGGACAAAGCCCGCTTACGCGCTGGTCGGCGCGATCTACAGCCCGACGAAGGACCTCGATCTGGACCTCGGCTACAAGCGCGGCCTGAACCCGGCGTCGCTCGCCCACTCCGTGCAGGCGGGCGCCACGATCCGCTGGTGAGCGCCGCCACGACGTTCACTTCCGAGTGATACGGCGTGCGCGCGGGATGCGGCGAAAATGCACACGTCGCGCATGTTTTTCCGAGGTCCATAAATTTAATGTCATAAATGCTTGACACGATGCGCGGAACTCTCGTATTATTCAGTTCTCAGACGCGGGGTGGAGCAGTCTGGCAGCTCGTCGGGCTCATAACCCGAAGGTCACAGGTTCAAATCCTGTCCCCGCAACCAAATTCGAAAGCCCGTCGGCCGCAAGGTCGACGGGCTTTTGTCATTCCAGGTGATCCTTCTCGCCGACGAATGCGGCAACGGGCTGGCCTTGGTCCGCCTAGAATGAACAGGCGGTTGGGTAACCCGGGGCCATCGTCAGCGCATTCAAGGGGGCATCATGCTCGAGCCCGACAAGGTATTTGCAGGGTCGATTCCGAAGTGCTACGACACGCTGATGGTGCCGTTGATCTTCGAGACCTACGCCGTGGATACGGCAGCGATTGTCGTTGCCACCTCGCCCAAATCCATCCTGGAGACCGCCGCCGGCAGCGGTGCGCTCACGCGAGCGCTCGCGCCGAAGCTCGGCGCTGACGTGCGCTACGTGGTCACCGATCTCAATCAGCCAATGCTCGACTATGCAGCCGGCAGGCAACCGACCGACGCCCGGATCGAATGGACGCAGGCCGACGCGCTCGCCCTACCGTTTGACGATGCATCGTTCGACGTCGTTTGCTGCCAATTTGGCGCGATGTTTTTTCCAGATAGAGCCGCCGGCTATGCCGAGGCGCGTCGCATGCTGACGCCGGGCGGCCGCTTCGTCTTCACCGTATGGGATCGCATCGAAGAGAATGCCTTCGCCGACGAGATCACTCAAGCCATCGGCGCGTTGTTTCCGCACGACCCGCCAAGATTCCTCGCGCGCACGCCGCACGGGTATTACGATGTCGCACGCATCCGGGAGGACCTAAGCCACGCCGGGTTCGTCCACATGACGATCGAAACTCGCGAGAAGGTGAGTTACGGGGCCTCGGCGCGCGACGTCGCCACGGCCTATTGCCTCGGAACGCCGCTGCGCAACGAAATCGAAGCGCGCGACGCCAGCTTGCTTCAACTCGCCACCGAGCGGGCAACGCAGGCGATAGCCCAGCGCCACGGCAACGGTCCGGTCGCTGGCAAAATTCAGGCGCATGTGATCGTGGCGGCGCGATAGCGGCAGCTCCTGGACCGCCGATGCATCGTAAATGGCGCACGCCGGCATTGGACCACCCCCGGCAGCCTGAGGGCGCGAGCGCTATGACGGCGCACTACCCGCACGACGACAGAACCGTTGCTCGACAACCCGGCTCCCCCATTGCTCGCCTTCCGATTCGTCGGTCAGCGCAAAGCCGAACGACTCGTACAAATGCCGCGCGGCATCGAGCCCCTTGAACGTCCATAGGTCCGTTTCGCGATAGCGCGCGTCGACGAAGGCCATGGCCTGCGCCATCAGACGCCGCCCAACCCCGGACCCACGCATCGAATCGTCGACGATGAACCAGCGCAAATGCGCGACACCGGTAGCAAGGTCGCCGTCGATCGCGAGCGAGGCCAGCGTGCGCCCATTCTCCACATGGCGCCACAGCGCTTTGCCGTCGGCGGGCAACCCGCTGGCGAACGCCGCCAGTTCCGTTGCCACCTTCTTCTCGAAAAACACGCCAAACCCCCAGTGCTCTGCGTAAAAGCGCGCGTGCAGGCTGGCAATGTCGCCGATACACCCCGGCTGATAGCCTTCGACCACTTGTGCGGAGACTTCCCCCTCGATCACGCCTTTGGCCGAGTTGTCCTGTGCGAGCGCGTCCGCGTACAGGGCAAGCGCCCGGACCAGGGCCGCCTGATCCGCGGGCACGATGCGCCGCAGCGCGCTGGACACCTGATCGGTAGCAAAGCGGTCGATCTTGCTGCGAAGCCGCTGCCCCGCTTCGGTCAGAGAGAGTTCGGAGGCACGCGCGTCGTTGCTTGCCGTCGTGCGCCTCACGAGCCCGCTGGCCTCGAGCTTCGCCACTTGCCGGCTCGTGTTCGATTTATCCAGCCGCAGCAGGTTGCCCAGGTCCTTGGCACTGATTCCGGGCGTCGCCCCGATCTCGATGATGGCGTGAACCGCCGACGGCGCGAGATCGCTGTCGGCCAGCGTCGTTCGCATGAAGCCGAGTTCGCGAACCAGTCGACGCGAGAAGTCGCGGAGTTCCAGAATCTCCGCTTCGCGAGCCTTGCCAGGTAGATCGACGATATCCATATCTCACCCCCTATCAGTTGCGTATCGCAACCAATATAGTTGCGATACGCAACTTGCGCAAGTCGCTGATTGTGCCTGCGCGTGCTCGACAAGCGAGGAAGACCGTCCAGCGTGACTGAGCCCCGCCGTCACGGCGTCATTGACCGCCACCCAGCAAATCGTGCGCATCCAGGATCGCGTAGGCGATACCGGGACGACTATCGAGGCATCGGCGAACGGCGGCGGGAATCGACGCGTGGAGCTTCCGGCAAAGGCCCGGTTTGGCCACCAACCGAATGCTGATGCCGCGGACCGTCCGGACTTCGTTCACACTCGGCGCGATCTGCAGCGAAATCCCGAGCTGGGCCTGCATCAGGTCAGCTACGCGTTGCAGATCGGCGTAACTGGTCACGGCTTCGATGCGCGCGATCAGCCGTTTCTCCTCCGCCTGCGTCAACAGTAGGAGGCGGCGATCACCGTGCGGGTCTTGCATGAGGCTATCCCGATCACAGGTACAGGCGCCCGGGGGGCATTCCTTGCGGATTGGGAAGCGGGTCTCGTCGACCATAGAATACGAACAGAGGGCGTTGGCGGGACTAACATCGAATTTGCATTATCGATCGTTCGAGTGTCCGTAATCCGGTTACTTGAATCAATTAGGGATGTCATCGAAGCCCGACCGCGATCGCGGCGCCCTGCCGCGGGAACACCACTGCCCGGGCGAATCCGCCGACCGCGATATAATTTCGCGCTTTGATCGCCTTCGTCGGCCTTTCAGGACCCATCGACATGAGTACTTTGCCCGCTTGCCCGAAATGCAACTCCGAATTCACGTACGAAGACGGGGGTGTCTACATTTGCCCCGAGTGCGCGCATGAATGGTCGGCCCAGGCTGCCGCATCAACGGAACCCACCGAACGCGTCTATCGCGACGCCACCGGAACCCTTCTGCAGAATGGCGATACGGTGACCGTTATCAAGGACTTGAAGCCAAAGGGGTCGGGCGGCGTGATCAAGATGGGCACCAAGGTGAAGAACATTCGGCTGGTGGACAGCGACCACGATATCGATTGCAAGATCGACGGCTTTGGCGCCATGAGCCTGAAATCGGAATTCGTCAAAAAGGTCTGATCCGGTCGCCACGCCGGTCGACATCACCGGGCCCGAATATCGAATCCATCGACGTACGCGCGTAAATCGCCGGCGACGGCCGCATCCCAGGCCTTGCCGTCGCAAAGCACCTCGTGCGCTGGCGTGGCCTCCACCGGCACGGCCTCGGCACGTGCCGCCGCCTCGAACAGCGCCGTCTGGCTCACCGCTGCCGCCGTTTGCGCGGCACCGGCCACCGCCGCATCGCCCACCATGCCCCAACGCCGATATTGCGCGATGAACCACATGCCATCCGAAGGGTGCGGGTAATTCACCACGCCCTCGTCGAAGAAGCTCACGGGCAGCAACGCATGCCGTCCTTGAAGGCGGCCGAAGTCACCCAGCAGACGCGCCGCGATCAGGTCGCGTGGCGCCCCGACCCACGCCGGCTCCGCCAACCATCCCGCCGCTTCCGCCCGATGCCCGGGCATATCCAGCCAGCGGCACGCGCTGAGCAGCGTGCGCACCAGCGCCTGTGCCGTTTTCGGATAGCGCGACACAAAGTCCCGGCGGCAGGCCAACACCTTCTCCGGGTGATTGGGCCAAATGTCGCTCGACACCACGACCGTGCGCCCCAGCCCGCGCGCCTGGGCCACGGCATGCCACGGCTCGCCGCAGCAAAACCCGTCGAGCCCGCCCTCTTCCATCGCGGCAACCATATGCGCCGGGGGAATCACGATGCTGGAGATCTCGGTGAGCGGATCGATGCCCTGCGCGGCAAACCAGTAATTGAGGAACATCGCGTGCGTGCCTGTCGGAAACGTCTGCGCGAAGACCGGCTTGCGCCCGAGCGACGCCAGCGCCGCGCGCAAGTCGCCCGTGCGCGCCATCGCCTCGGCCAGCGACGGCGTGACCGTCACCGCCTGCCCGTTGCGATTGAGCACCATGAGCACGGCCATGTCTTCACGCGGGCCGCCAATGCCCAACTGCACCCCGTACACGAGGCCATATAGCGAGTGCGCGGCATCCAGCTCGCCCGTGAGCAGCTTGTCGCGCACGGCCGCCCACGACGACTCGCGGCTCAGCTCCAGGGTCAGTCCATGTTCGTGCCCCAGCTCCAGACGCTTCGCGACGATCAGCGGCGCCGCATCGGACAGCGCGATGAACCCCACGCGCAGATGACGTTTCTCTGGCACGCCGTCCGGCCATTGCGCGTCAGAAGCCAACCATGATGACGTCGACATGAGCAGTGTCTATCCCAGTAATTCGGCAATCGAGACGAGCTGGCGCGCCACTTCGACGAGCTTCTCGCCCTGATCCATCGCCCGTTTGCGCAGGATGGCGTAGGCCTCCTGCTCGGAAATCTTGCGTCGGTCCATCAGCAGCCGCTTGGCGCGGTCGATCAGCTTTCGGTCGGCCAGTTCGGTCTCGGCCTTGGCCAGTCGTGCGCGCAGCTTTTCCTCATGGGCGAAGCGCGCAAGCGCCACTTCGAGAATCGGCGCGAGCCGGTCTGCCGCCAGTCCCTCGACGGAGTATGCCGTCACCCCGGCATCGACGGCCGCACGAATCAGCGATTGATTGCCGTCGGCCGAAAACATCAGCACCGGACGCGGCGCCGCCGCGTTCATCACCGCGAGTTGTTCCAGCGTGTCGCGCGACGGCGATTCGGTATCGATGATGACGACGTCCGGGCGCTCGCTCTCCACCACACGCGGCAGCGCCTGCGGCTTGGCGACTTCCACCAGCATCTCGCACCCCAGACGCGCGAGCGCAGTCCGCAACTCGCCAATCGGCTTGTCGGTATCGGTGACGAGCAGCACGCGCAGCATGCCGTGCGCCCCCGCTGTCGTGACAGGGGCGGCAGGCGCTGCTGCTTTGCGGGGCGTGTCGGCCTGAGGATCGACGTCCCCGGCATCCGGTGTTTTCGGCAAGTTCGTGGGGGCCAATGCGCTCGGCCGGTCAGTGAAATTCCATCCGCGTCGCCGTTGCGGGGCTGCATCGGCTGCGCCCCGTCGGCGACGTCTCTTGTGCTAATCGAACACGCGCTGTTCAGTATAGGTAGTGAAGATACAACGCATCAGGCCGCTCTGGCGATGACGTCGCGCACCGTGTCCGCGGCGGCATCCCCCTCATCGACACCCGTTGCCGTGCTCGGTTCGACCGCCGCGAGCGCCGCTTCACCGACCGCGCCGCCCACGAGCAGGATAGTCGGACTGGCAAACCCCGCGGTGCGAATGTCGGCCGCCAGCCGGCCCAGCGACGTGACCATTCGCCGCTCTTGCGGCGAGCCCGCCCACTGGACCGCCCCCGCCGGGGTTGCCGCATCGAGATGCGCCAGTAGCATTTCGCTCAGTTCCTCGACCCGATGCAGGCCCATGTAGATCGCCAACGTGGTGCCGGTCGCCGCGAGCGCCGCCCAGTTGGGGGCACTGCCGTCCTGCCGGTGCGCGGTGACGAACGTCACGCCCGCACAGTGGTCTCGATGGGTGAGCGACATCCCCAAACCGGCCGCCGCCGCGAACGCCGACGACACCCCGTTGACGATCTCCACCGGCACCCCCGCGCGACGCAGCGCCGAGATTTCCTCGCCCGCACGCCCGAACATCAGCGCGTCGCCCCCCTTCACGCGCACCACGTGCGAGCCACGTCGCGCAAAGCGGCACATCAGCCGCTCGATGAACGCCTGTGGCGTCGAGCGGCAGCCGCCGCGTTTGCCCACGGCAATCACGCGGGCCTGCGGCGCGAGCGTGGCGATCTCCGGATTGGCCAGATCGTCGACGAGCAGCACGTCGGCTTCGCCGAGCACGCGTGCCGCGCGCAACGTCAGCAGATCCAGCGCGCCGGGACCGGCGCTCAGCAGGGTGACTTTGCCGTTGTTCATGATCGTTCTCCCTCAATTCCTCGATGGTCTGCATGTCGCCCAATTCAAATCCAGTCGGTACCTTCACGATGCGCTGTCCATGTCCCGGGCTCAAGCGACATTCGTCGCGCGCGGCTGCGTCGCAGCGTTGAGCGGCGCCGCGCACATGCGCTGCAACTCCGGCACACACGAGCCGCAGACCGTCCCGCAGCCGAGCCTCGCCTTGAGCTGTGCGACGTCCGCTCCCGCACCGATCGCCGCGTTGATGCTCGACGCCGTCACGGACTTGCACTGGCACACCGTGCGATCGCGTGGAACCGCCGGCCCGCTGTCGGCCACGAAGACCGCATGGCGCGCGCGCGTCCAGGGAGACGTTTCGCGAACACGCGCGAGTAGCGACGTCGACGCGGCGACATCGGCTTCACTGCCCGCCACCAGCACGCCATCGATCAAGGTGTCGCACCATGCCACGCGTTTGGTCATCGACCGGCGCGCATCGCGATACTCCAGCAGCGATTCGTCGCGCGGCAGAGCCAGCGCCGTGTGCAGGCGCTCCAGCCAATCGGCGTCCGGCTCGCTGTCGGCGGCCATGACCACGATCCGGTCGTCGCCCTCCAGACGCACCGTCGCGAAGCGACGCTCGGCCAACAATGGCTGCACCGCCGCGTGCAATTGCAGGGCGTCGCCGCGCCGCACCGCCGCCACCCGCCACGGCAGTGCGAGCGGATCGACGCGCACGGCGGCGTGCTTCAGTTCGGGCTGCTTCGAATACTTGTCGACGGCGCCGAGGGTCGTGTCGTTCACGCCCCCGCCGCCGAGAAACTGCCCGCTCCAGTGCATCGGCACGAACACCGTGCCCGAGGCGACGTCGTCGCTCACCGCCAGCGTCAACACCCGCTCGCCGCGACGGCTCGATAGCCGCACGACATCGCCCGCACGCAGGCTTCGACGCGCCGCGTCGGCCGGATGCATGGTGAGCGCCGGCTCGGGGGCGTGCTCGAACAACTGCCCCACACGCCCCGTGCGGCTCATGCCGTGCCATTGATCGCGCAGGCGGCCGGTAATCAGTCGCAGCGGATGGCGGGCATTGATCGGCTCGGCCACGGGTTGATATTCGAACGCATGAAAACGTGCACGTCCGTCGCTCGTAGCGAACACGCCGTCCTCGTAGCGGCGCGCAACGCCTTGCGCCGCGCCGGCCGGAAACGGCCAATGTTGCGGTCCGCGCTGCTCGAGCAGCGCGTAATCGATACCGCCGATGTCGAGGTCGCGTCCCACGGTGAGCGCGCGATGCTCGTCGAAGATGGCCTCGATGGACGAGAACGCGAACGGTTCGGGCGACGCGTCGAGCTTGGGTGCAAGACGCCGGGCGACCTCGCTGGCAATCCACCAGTCGGCCCGGGTCTCTCCCGGCGCCGAGACGGCGGCCCGCACGCGCGAGATACGCCGCTCCGAGTTCGTGACCGTGCCCGCCTTCTCGCCCCAGCTCGTTGCGGGCAACAGCACGTCGGCATAAGGAACGGTGTCGGTCTGGTGAAACGCCTCCTGCACCACCACGAACTCCGCAGCGGCGAGCGCTTCACGCACGCGCTCGCTGTCCGGCATCGAATGCACGGGGTTCGTGCACGCGATCCAGATCGCCTTGATACGGCCGTCGCGCACGGCGTCGAACATCTCCACAGCCGGCAGGCCCGGCCGGTCCGACAGCCCCTGCACGCCCCAAAGGCGCTCGACCTCGGCGCGATGCGCCGCGTTGCCGATCTCGCGATGCGCGGCGAGCATGGTGGCCAGTCCGCCCACTTCACGCCCCCCCATCGCATTGGGCTGACCGGTGAGCGAAAACGGCCCGGCGCCCGGGCGTCCGATCTGCGCGGTGGCCAAATGCAGATGGATGAGCGCGAGATTTTTTTCGGTGCCGTGGCTCGATTGATTCAGCCCCATGCAATAAAGCGACAGCGCCGCCGGGCTCTCGCCAAACCAGTCGGCCGCCTGACGCAACGCCGATTCTTCGATGCCGCAGATGTCGGCCACCAGTTGCGGGGTATAGCCGCGCAGCATCTGCTTGAGGGCATCGAAGCCTTCGGTATGGGCGTCGATGTAGCGCCGGTCGATGCGTCCTTCCCAGATCAGGTGGTGCAGCATGCCGTGAAAGAGCGCAACGTCGGTGCCCGGCACGATGGCCAGATGCAGATCGGCCATCGCCGCCGTATCGGTGCGGCGCGGATCGACGACGATCCAGCGAATCGACGGATCGGCCGCCTTGGCCGCTTCGAGTCGACGGAACAGCACCGGGTGCGCGTAGGCCATGTTGCTGCCGGCGAACAGCACGGTGCGGGCCGCTTCGAGATCGTCGTAGCAGGTGGGCGGCCCGTCTGCGCCGAGCGCCATCTTGTAGGCGCTCACGGCGCTCGACATGCACAGTCGCGAGTTCGTGTCGATGTTGTTGGTGCGCACCAGCCCCTTGGCGAGCTTGTTGAAGACGTAGTAGTCCTCGGTCAACAACTGTCCTGACACGTAAAAGGCGACGGCGTCCGGGCCATGCCGACGGATAACGTCGGCGAAGCGCGACGCCACCGTCTCCAGCGCGTCGTCCCAACTGGCGGGCGCGCGCTCGGCGTCGCGCGTGGTGCGCAACTCAGGCGTCAGCACGCGTCCGGCAAGCGACTGCGCGGTGAGCGGCAACGTCATGCCCTTGCTGCACAGACGCCCGAAGTTCGCCGGATGCGCCGGGTCGCCCTGCACATCGACGATGCGCTCGCCGTCGCTCTCGACGAGCATGCCGCAACCGACGCCGCAGTAGCAGCAGGTGGTTTGCGTGAGGGTTGTCATGGGGGGCTCCGGCAATCGCGAGGGGTCAGGGGGGCGGGGGTAGCGGGTCAAGCGGCAGCCGTCGCCGCGCTCACCTCGGTACCGATCGCCTCGTCGAGCGACACATATACCTCGCCCGCGTCGATCCGCACGGCGAAGCGCTCTGCACAGCCCACATCGGGTGCGCAGGCTTCGCCGGTCGTCAGGTCAATGTTCCAGGCGTGCAGCGGGCACGTGACCTTCTCGCCGTGCACGATGCCCAGCGAGAGCGCACCGCCCTTGTGTGGGCACTTGTCGCGCAACGCAAAAACCTTGTCGCTCTCGGCGCGAAAAAGGGCGATGTCGCCGCTCGGATGGGTCAGCACGCGCGTGCCCAGGCGCGGAATCGCGTCCACGTCGCAGACATGCAGCCAGATCGGTTTGGATTGCGTCATGGTGTTCTCCTCAGGCAGTCGCGGGCTCGACGCTCACCGGCACGGTCGAGGTCAGCGGACGGTATTCATTGGCTTGCGCCCCGTTGATACGCGCTTGCCACGGGTCGGGCAGGCCATCGAGCGAGAAGAGCAACCGTTCGTACAGCGCGCGACGATTGGCGGCATCGTTCACCACGCGTTGCTTCACGTAGTCGAGGCCCACCCGGTCGAGGTAATGCACCGTGCGGTCGAGGTAATAGGCTTCCTCGCGATAGAGCTGGAGAAACGCGCCCGTGTACTCCTTGACCTCGTCGGCGGTCTTCACCTTGACGAGGAACTGCGCGACTTCGGTCTTGATGCCGCCGTTGCCGCCGACATACAGCTCCCACCCCGAGTCGACCGCGATCACACCCACGTCCTTGATCCCGGCCTCGGCGCAATTGCGCGGGCAGCCGGACACGGCCAGCTTGACCTTGTGGGGCGACCACATGTTCGCGAGCATGGTCTCCAGATCAATGCCCATCTGCGTGCTGTTCTGCGTGCCGAAGCGGCAGAATTCGCTGCCCACGCACGTCTTCACGGTGCGGATCGACTTGCCGTAGGCATGCCCTGACGGCATACCGAGGTCGCGCCAGACGCTTACGAGATCTTCCTTCTTCACGCCGAGCAAATCGATACGCTGACCGCCCGTGACCTTGACCATCGGAATCTGGTACTTGTCCGCCACGTCGGCGATGCGGCGCAGCTCGCTCGGGTTCGTCACGCCGCCCTTCATCTGCGGGATGACGGAGAACGTGTTGTCCTTCTGGATGTTGGCGTGCACGCGCTCGTTGACGAAGCGGCTTTGCGGATCGTCAACGGCTTCCTTCGGCCACGTGCTGAGCATGTAGTAGTTCAGCGCGGGACGGCACGTGGCGCACCCGTTGGGCGTGCGCCATTCGAGGAAGTCGAAGGCGGCACGATGGGACGTGAGGTGATGCTCACGCACCGCGCGACGCACGTCGGCGTGCGACAGATCCGTGCAACCGCACACCGCCTTCTCCTTCGGTGTCGCGTCGTAGGTCGAGCCCAGCGTGCTCATCAGGATCTGTTCGCACAGCCCGGCGCACGAACCGCACGAGCTGGCAGCCTTCGTATGCTTCTTGACCTCATCGAGCGTGAACAAGCCCTTCTCGGTGATCGCCTTGACGATCGTGCCCTTGCACACGCCGTTGCAGCCGCACACTTCATCGGTATCGGACATGGCCGACGCGCGGTTCTGCCCTTGCGTGCCGACGTCGCCCACACTCGACTCGCCGAACATGATGCTGCTGCGCAACTCGCCCAGCGCACGCCCGTCGCGCAACAGCTTGAAGTACCAGGCGCCGTCAGCCGTGTCACCGTACAGACACGCGCCGACGAGCTTGTCGTCGCGAATCACCAGCTTCTTGTAGACGCCGCTCGCGGGATCGGACAACACGATCTCCTCGGTGCCTTCGCCGCCGAGAAAGTCGCCCGCCGAAAACAGGTCGATGCCCGTGACCTTGAGCTTCGTCGACAGCACCGAGCCGCGATAGCTGCCGATGCCCATGAGCGCGAGGTGGTTGGCGCAGACCTTGGCCTGCTCGAACAGCGGGGCCACGAGACCGTAGGCTACGCCGCGATGGCTCACGCATTCGCCCACCGCGTAGATGCGCGGATCGTAGGTTTGCAGCGTGTCGGACACGACAATGCCACGGGCGCAATACAGACCGGCCGCTTCGGCCAGCGTCGTATTCGGCCGAATTCCTGCGGCCATGACAACGAGGTCCGCGTCAATTTCTTCGCCGTTGCTGAACTTCACGGCCCGCACGTTGCCGTTGCCGTCGTCAAGAATCGCTGCCGTTTGATGCGACAGTCGGAACGCGAGACCGCGCGCTTCGAGCGATTGTTGCAGCAGCTTGCCCGCCGTACTGTCGAGTTGGCGCTCGAGCAGCGTCTCGGCCAGATGCACGACGGTCACGTCCATGCCGCGCAGCTTGAGACCGTTGGCCGCCTCCAGGCCGAGCAGACCGCCGCCGATCACAACCGCATGACGCTTCATGCTCGCCGTCTCGATCATGATCTCGGTATCGCGAATGTCGCGATAGCTGATCACGCCATCGAGATCCTTGCCGGGCACCGGCAGAATGAACGGGCTGGACCCGGTGGCGATCAACAGACGGTCGTACGGCGCCTCGGTGCCGTCGGCGCAACGCACGACACGGCGCGGTCGATCGATCTGCGTGACTTCCTTGCCCAGATGCAACGTGATGCCCTTCTCGGCATACCAGTCGAGCGGATTGAGCACGATGTCGGCGAACGACTGCTCGCCGGCGAGCACCGGCGAGAGCAGGATCCGGTTGTAGTTCGGATGCGGCTCGGCACCGAATACGGTGATGTCGTACTGATGCGGTGCGATTTCCAGCAGCTCTTCGAGCGTGCGGATGCCGGCCATGCCGTTGCCGATGACGACCAGACGAGGTTTGCGCATGCTGTCTTCTCCTGTTGCAGCGCTTGCAGCGCCCGAAAAACAAAACGGCGTCCGACCGTGCCGAAGCACGGAGGGACGCCGTTGTCCTGTGGGTACGTCGCAGGCGCTCTCGCCTGACGCCGTACCGGAATTCATGGCCGGCGACGTCTTTGCCGCTGGCACACACACTAATGCAACAAGCGTGCCAAGTGACGCAGAAAGTTCGACAAAGCGTTGCTGGTCAACGCAGAACAGGTGGTTTGTCTATGGGAAATGCCCGAAAATCGAGTGGAATCTGTTGCACCGCAGCAGTGCAAGGCGGTGCGGCCCTGACATCACGCGCACCAGCATGATGCGCCGCGTGTATGACTCGGCGCACCGCCAGCGGTGCGCGCGACCTCAATCGTCCTGCATCAGGGCCCGCCCGATGATCAGTTGTTGAATTTGCGTGGTGCCTTCATAGAGACGGAGCAGTCGCACGTCGCGATAGAAGCGCTCGACCTTGTATTCGTTGATGTAGCCCGCGCCGCCGTGCACCTGCACACCACGATCGGCCACGCGCCCGACCATCTCGGTGCAGAACAGCTTGGCGCACGAGGCCCGCGTGCTGACGTCGGCGTCGCGCTTGCCTTCGGGCTTCGCGTCGTAACGCAGGGCACAGTCCTGCACCATCGACCATCCGGCGTACAGTTCCGCCTGACTGTCCGCGAGCATCGCCTGCACGAGCTGGAAGTCGCCGATGCGCTGCCCGAATTGCTTGCGTTCGCGTGCATAGGCCACGGACTCATCGAGAATTCGCTGCGCCATGCCGCACGCCAGCGCCGCCACGTGCAAGCGCCCACGGTCGAGGACCTTCATCGCCGTCTTGAAGCCCTTGCCCGCCTCGCCGCCGATGATGTTCGCCGCCGGCACGCGCGCGCCTTGCAGCACGACGTCGCACGTCTTCGTTCCGCGCTGCCCCATCTTCTTGTCGGGCTTGCCCAGCGACAGGCCCGGCGTGTCGGCCGGCACGATGAACGCCGAGATCCCGCCCGCGCCCTCGCCGCCCGTGCGCGCCATCAGCGTGAACGCCCCGGCGCGCGGTGCGTTGGTAATGAAGCGCTTCACGCCATCGAGCACATAGGTGTCGCCGTCGAGTACGGCCCGTGTCTTGAGCGCGGCCGGGTCCGATCCCGCGTCCGGCTCCGTGAGCGCGAACGACATGATCAGGTCCCCACTCGCCACGCGCGGCAGCAGGTCGCGCTTTTGCGCTTCGGTACCGTCCATCAGGATGCCCTGTGAGCCGATGCCCACGTTGGTGCCGAACACCGAGCGAAATGCCAGCGACGTCTGCCCGAACTCATAGGCCACGCGCACTTCCTGCGTCATCGACAAGCCGATGCCGCCGAATGCCTCGGGAATCGACAGGCCGAACAGGCCCATCTCCTTCATCTCATTGACGAGCGTGGCCGGCACGTCGTCGTGCTCTTCCACGTCGTTCTCGGCGGGCACCAGCCGCTCGCGAATGAAACGTTGCACCGCGGCGAGCAACAGCTCGAACGATTCGCTATCCAGTCCCTTCGATGTCATCGACCTTCCATCCTTGAAGTACGCCGCGCCGCGTGCGGGCTTTCACTCGCCCGTCTGCAGCATCTCGCGCAATTTGAATTTCTGTATCTTACCCGTGGGGGTGGTCGGCAGCGCCTCGCGCACTTCGAGCCGTTCCGGCCAATACTGCCGGGCGACCTTGTGCGACGCCAGAAAAGCGGTGAGCGCGGGCAGATCGATCGACTGCCCGGGGCGCGGCACCACCACCGCACACGCGCGTTCGCCGAGCCGCTCGTCCGGATACGCCACGATGGCCACTGTCGCGACCGCCGGATGGCGGTACAGCAGCGCCTCGATTTCGACGACGGGGATATTCTCGCCTCCCCGAATGATCACGTCCTTGCTGCGACCGGCGATGCGCACGTAGCCAGTGGCGTCAAGCCACGCCATATCGCCCGTGTCGAACCACCCGGCGGCGTCGGTGCCGTTCCATTGCGCGCGCTTGAGATAGCCGCCGAAATTCGAACACGAGCGCACGAGCAAACGGCCGGTTTCGCCTGTGGGCAGGTCATGATCGTCTACGTCGACCACGCGTAGCTCGACACCCGGCAGCGGACAACCGTCCGTCGTGGAGGCGCGCGTGTCGTCGTCTTCAAGGCGTGTAAGCGTCACGGCGCCGTTCTCGGTCATGCCCCACGCCGACACGATTTTCGCGCCGAGTACCTTGCGCGCCTGCTCGACCACCGGGCCGGGAATGGGTGCCCCCGCGCACAGGAACGCGCGCAAGCTCGGCACAGTCTCGCCGCCAGCCGCCACGGTCTTGGTCAGATCGGTGAGAAACGGGGTGGACGCCATCGTGAATGTCACCCCGTGCGCCTGGATCAGACGCACGGCGTTCGACGGGTCCCACACGTCGAGCATGACCGCACTCGCGCCGAGCATGATGGGCATCATCAGGCCGTACATGAAGCCGGTCTGGTGCGCGAGCGGCGAGCCCATCAGAATCACGTCGTCGCAACCGAGGCGCATGCGCTGCGCGTAAGCGTCGATGTTCGAGAACGTGGTGTTCGCACTGTGCATCACACCCTTCGGCTCGCCCGTGGTGCCGGACGTGTACATCAATTGCATGACGTCGTCCGGACGCGCGCGCGACGCCTGCATCTGCGCGCGCTCCGCGTCGGTCGCCGCAGGTTCGCCTGCCATGAGCACGGCGTCGAAACTCTCCTCTGCGGCAGCCTCCCCGACGACGATCACATGCCGGAGCGTGTCAAGCTCGTGCTGCAACGCGCGCGCCATCGCGGCGTGATCAAAGCCGCGAAACTGCTGCGGCACGATGAACACTTTCGCCTCGCCATGGCGCAGCATGAAGGACAGCTCGCGCTCGCGGAAGATGTGCATGAGGGGATTGAGCACCGCGCCGATACGGGCGCAGGCCAAGTAGGTCACCGCGAACGGCCAGCCGTTGGGCAGTTGGCACGCGACCACGTCGCCGCGTCCGACGCCACGTCGCAACAGACCCAGCGCGAGACGCTCCGCCGCATCAGCGAGCGCGGCGTAGGTCAGTTGCGTGGTCTGCCCGGTGGCCGTCGAGACCGCCGTGAGTGCCACCTTGTCGGGCCATGCCGCGAGCGCCGCGTCGAGCGCGTCGTTGATTGTGCGCTCGGGCCACCAGCCGCGCGCCACACTGTGCTCACGTCGAGGGGGAAGCAATACCGCATCGAACTCCATCGCATCGTCTCCTATGCTGTCGCGGATGTCATCCAGCCGCCGGCCGGTCAAACCGGCACTGCCTGCCGGCCGGCGCGCGTGCGCGCGATGATCGTCTTCATGATCTGCGCGGTGCCGTCACCGATCTGGAAACCGAGCACGTCGCGCAAACGCTGCTCCATCACGCCCCGGTCGTAACCGCCATGGCCGAACATCAGCAGGCATTGATGGATGACGTCGTAAGCGAGCTTCGGCCCCCACCATTTGCACATGGCCGCCTCGGCGCTGTGCGGCAGGCCGCGGTCCTTGAGCCACAGCGTTTGAAGACAGAGCAGACGCGCCGCTTCGACCTGCGTGTCGAAATCCGCCAGCGGATGCGAGACGCCCTGAAACGCCGACAGCGGTTTGCCGAACGCTTCGCGCTGGGCCACGTATTCCCAAGTCTCGTCGAGCGAGGCGCGGGCGACGGCCAGCACCTGCAAGCCGATGAGCGCGCGCGAGAAGTCGAAGCCCTGCATCACTTGCACGAAGCCCTCGCCCGGCGCGCCCAGTACGTGGTCGACCGGGATCTTCACGTTCTCGAAGAACAGCGAGCCGCGGCCGATGGCACGCTGCCCATGGCAATCGAAGCGTTGCCGAGTGATACCCGGCAAGTCGAGCGGCACGAGGAACGCCGAGATGCCACGTGCACCCGACGCCACGTCGCCTGTGCGCGCGAACACAACGGCGGCGTCGGCCTGATCGGCGGCGGAGATGGAGGTCTTTTCTCCGTTGAGCACGTAATGTGTCCCGTCGAATTCGGCCCGCATGCGCAAGTTGGCGGCGTCCGACCCGCCGCGCGGCTCGGTGAGTGCGATCGCGAGCAACGTCTCGCCGCGCGTGAGCTTGCGCAGCCAAGGCAAAACGACTTCAGGCTGCCCATGCGCCGCGAGAATCTGGCCATTGAGCGAGGCCAGCAGATTGACATACGACAGGCTCAGGTCCGCGCGCGCAATTGCTTCGTGTATCACGCCCGCCGCGAGACGCCCCATGCCCTGCCCACCGAAGGCTTCCGGCAGCTCCGGCGCGATCAGGCCAAGTTCCCCCATCTCGCGCATGAGCGTGCGATCGAGCACGCGTGTTTTGTCACGCTCGAGAAAGCCGGGGGCGACGCGCGCCTGGGCGAATCGCCGCGTGTGCTCGGCCAGCGCAACGAGATCGTCGTCGAGATACGGATTCTGCATCGCGTTCGCCTCGCTCATTTGGCGTATTTACGGAACTCGGGCTTGCGCTTCTCCTGGAATGCACGCACGCCCTCGCGCGACTCCTCCGTCTCGTAGTAGAGCTTGAGCGCGTACATCCCCATGCCCGCGATGCCCGCCTGTTGCGCCGTGTCCATGTTGAACGAGCGCTTCGCAATGGCAATCGCCGTCGGGCTGCGCTCCAGAATCTCGTCGCACCATTTCTGAACTTCCGCGTCGAGTTGATCGTGCGGCACGACCGTGTTCACGAGACCCATCGCCAGCGCTTCCGTCGCCGGATAGCGACGGCACAGATACCAGATCTCACGCGCCTTCTTCTCGCCGACGACGCGCGCGAGAAATGCGGTACCGAAGCCCGGATCAACCGAGCCGACCTTCGGGCCGACCTGCCCGAACACGGCCTTCTCGGACGCAATCGTGAAGTCGCACAAGGTGCAGATCACGTTGCCGCCGCCGATGGCATAGCCTTGCACGCGGGCAATGACGGGTTTGGGCACGTCGCGAATGGCGTTGTGCAGTTCCTCCATCGGCAGCCCGATGGTGCCGCGTCCGTCGTACTGCCCCTCGTGCGCCGACTGATCGCCCCCGGTGCAGAATGCTTTCTCGCCTGTGCCGGCGAGCACAATGCTGGCAATCTCGCGGTCGTAGCCGGCCTTGTTGATGGCATGAATCAGTTCGTCGCAGGTACGCCCGCGAAAGGCGTTCATCTTGTCCGGACGGTTGATCGTGATCCACGCCGCGCCGTTGCGCACTTCATACAGGATGTCTTCGTATTGCATGGTGTCGCTCCTTGCCGCTGCGCGTCGCTCGCTGTCGTGGGGTATCGCTGAAAGCCGCGACGCGCGCCAATGGTGATATCGATAAGAGAGATCGGGAAATAGTCGGGATCAACCGCACATGGTCAGGCCGCCCGATACGCTCAGCACCTGACCGGTGACGAACGAGGCGTCGTCGCTCGCGAAGAAGGCAATCGCCCCCGGCAGGTCGTCCGGCTGGCCGATGCGGCCGAGCGGAATGGACTTGGTGAACGCTTCCACCAGCTTTTCCGGATTGCCCGCGCCTTCCTTGTAATCGGCAAAGAGCGCCGTATCGGTCGGCCCCGGGCACACCACGTTGACGGTGATGCCGTGGCGCGCGTGCTCGCGGGCAAGCGTCTTCGAGAACGCGACGAGCCCACCTTTGCACGCGGCGTACACCGCTTCGCCCGACGACCCGACGCGCGCCGCGTCCGACGCGATGTTTACGATGCGTCCGCTGCGCCGTGCCACCATCTCGGGCAACACCGCGTGGTGCATATGCAGCGCGCCCACAAGGTTGATCGCGATGAGCGACTCCCATTGCGCCGGGGTCGTCTTGGTGAAGGGCTTGAAAATGTCCCAACCGGCGTTGTTGACCAGGACATCCACCGGCCCCAACGCCGCCGATGCCGCAGCGACGGCGGCATCGACCTGATCACGCACCGTGATGTCGCATGCGAATGCCTGGGCACGTCCGCCCGCTGCCACAATGTCGCCCGCCCGGCGCTCGGCCGCCGCAAGATCGCGGTCGAATACCGCCACCGCCGCGCCCTCACTGGCGAAACGGCGACACGTCGCCCCGCCTATCCCGCCCCCACCGCCCGTCACGATGACCGTCTTGCCCTCGAATCGCCGCATGTCTCGCCTCCAGAGTCACAGGTGGGCGCGGTATCCTTGTTGACCTTGGAGATCCCGGCCCATCGATAAAATTACGTCAATATGTTGACGTATACTAGACGCGACCTCGACGATGCGCAAGCACGCGAAAGCGGAGAAATTGATATGGAAAACCCTAGCAATAATACGAAAATAACGCGCATGGAGCTGGCGAACCGGCTGTTCTTCCGCCTCTATCAATGCGCCAACATGTTGCATAAAACAGGTACACGAGCGGTGGAAAGTCTGGGCCTGACGACGCAGCAATGGGCCGTCCTCGGTGCGCTCTCGCGCCCGGAGGTGCCCGACGGCATGAGTGTGGGCGATCTCGCGCGTTATCTGATGGTGAGTCGCCAGAATCTGTCGGGCCTGATCGGCCGTATGGAGCGCGACGGCCATATCGCGAGCGCACCGGACGGCCGTGACCGGAGATCGCGCCGCATCACCATGACCGAGCATGGGCATGCGGTCTGGCACCGCGAGGCGGTCCCGCGTATTCATGACTATTACGCGCAGGCGCTCGATGAATTCTCGACGGGAGACATGACGCACACGCTGCACTATCTGCTCAAATTGCTCGACAACATGAAGCGGATCGACGAGGCGGCAGGCGGCCCGCCCGATGGAGAAAGCGAGGGAGAACGCGCAGACGACGGGCACGCTCGCCAGGGCGCCTGAAATCGCTTCACCAAAAATAAAACAGGCGAACGGCGCCGAAATCGTCCGCCGAAGCGCCGTCAAGGCGCGCGACGATCTCCCGAAAACCCAATACAGGCTTGGGTTTCCCGCGACATCGCTATCACACGCAATACCCTATTAACTAGCATGCTAATTATTAGTTAACATATAATCTTTCTCATGACCTCCCTGGAATCGCTCCGCTTTGTCTTTACGAGCCATCTGCTGCTGGCCGGCAAACAATGGCGCCAGCTATCGCAAGGCGCGATCGCCGAATACGGTATTTCGGCGGCGAGCGCCGGCCCGTTGCTGTTCATCCGCCGGCTGGGTCAGGGCGTGCGTCAGGTCGAGCTTGCCGAATATGTCGGGCTCGAAGGCGCGTCGCTGGTACGGCTGCTCGATCAGTTGTGCGGGGCCGGTCTCGTGCTGCGCGAAGTCGACGCAAGCGACCGCCGCGCCAATGCGCTGCGACTGACCGCGGCGGGCGAAGCGCTCGCCGAAAAGCTCGAAATCGAACTCAGCCAGTTGCGCGCGAAGGTGTTCGCCGACATTCCGCGCGAGGATTTCGAAGCGGTGTTGCGCGTGTTCGAAGTGCTCTCTCGCGCAGCGGGCCCCGATGGGTCCATCCTCGCACTGGCTCCCCCCAAGAAGTAAACCGTGCTCACCTGGCCTTCCTCCCGCGACTGGATTTTCTCGATCAAGGCGTTCCTCGCCTCGATGCTGGCGCTTTACATCGCGCTCGCGCTCGGCCTGCCGCGTCCGTACTGGGCGATGGCCACCGTCTATATCGTGTCGCACCCGCTCACGGGCGCCACGCGCTCCAAGGCACTGTATCGCGTGTTCGGCACGCTGCTCGGCGCCGCGGCGTCCGTCGTCTTCGTGCCGGCGCTCGTCAACACGCCCGAGCTGCTGATGGCGGCCGTCGGGCTGTGGACCGGCACGCTGCTCTATATTTCGCTGCTGCATCGCTCGCCGCGCAGCTATGTGTTCCTGCTCGCCTCGTACACGCTGCCGCTGATCGCCCTGCCGGCCGTCAACACGCCTGGCGTCATCTTCGATATCGCCGTCGCGCGCTCCGAAGAGATCATCCTCGGCATCGTCTGTGCGAGCGTGGTCGGCGCCGTGGTCCTGCCCACGAGCGTGGCCAAGGTCCTGCACGACCGCTCGGCGCGCTGGCTGACCGACGCCGCGCGCTGGACGACCGACATGCTCTCGGCAGACCCCGACGGCAAGGCAACGCGCCACATGAGCCGGCACCGCATGGCCGCCGACATTCTGGCCCTCGACCAGTTGATCAGCCAGCTCTCGTACGACGCCGACACGTCCGAACGCGTGCGCGATGCGCAGGAATTGCGCGGTCGCATGACGATGATGATGCCCGTGCTCTCGACGGTCGCATCGCTCGTGCAGGCATTGCGCGAGCATCCGAGCGGCGCGCCCGGGACGCTCGAGGCGAAGATGGCCGACGTGGTCGCCTGGCTGCGTCGCGGTGCGCCGATGCCCGCCCCGGCGCATTTATTGAGTCCGGCGCCATCGGCCGGTGAGGCCTCGGACTGGTATGGCGCCTTGGTCGCAGCCACCGAAGACCGTCTGCGCTCGCTTGTACAGCTCTGGCAGGATTGCGCGTCGCTGCAGCGCCGCTTCGGTCAGCGCGAGCATCACGAGGGCGAGGGTGACTGGACGCCCGCCTTCCAGCATTGGGAGCTGGGCGGCGCGCGTCACTACGACCACGGACTCCTGCTGTTCTCGACGGTGTCAGCAGCACTGTGCACGTTCCTCATGGGCATGGCGTGGATCTACACCGGCTGGAACGATGGCGCCGCCGGCGTCTCGCTCGGTGCCGTGGCCTGCTGCTTCTTCGCCGCGATGGACGAGCCCGCGCCGTTCATCCGCTCGTTTTTCTGGGCGACCGCCGTGTGCGTGGTGTTCGCCGCCGTGTACGTCTTCTTCATCCTGACGAATGCGCACGACTTCGGGCTGCTCGTCGCGCTGTTCGCCATTCCGTATCTGTTGCTGGGTACGCTGATTCCACAACCGCGCTTCACGATGGTGGCCATGCTCGTCGCGGTGAATACGGCGAGCTTCGTGGGCATTCAGGGCGGATACAGCGCCGACTTCCAGGCGTTCTTCAACGGCAATCTCGCCGGACTGGCCGGCGTGCTGTTCGCCTTGCTCTGGACACTTCAGACGCGCCCGTTCGGTACGCGCGTTGCCATGCGCCGATTGATTCATTCGAGCTGGCGTGACATCGCGCGCAACGCGCTCGGGCGCTCCGTTGCCGAACATAACCGTCTGCGCACGCGTCTGCTCGATCGGTTGGGCCAGCTCGTGCCGCGCCTGGCTGCGAGCGAGAGCGAAACGTCGAGCGATGGTTTTACCGAAGTGCGCGTCGAACTCTCGGCGCTGGCGTTGCAGCGAGAGTTGCCGCATCTCAGTGCATCGCAGCGCGACGCCGTTGAGGCTGTGCTCACCGATGTGGCGCGCTTTTATCAGGCGCGGCTCGACGAATCGGTCAGCATCCCCGACGCCACGCTGCAAGACAAACTGCTGGGTGCCGTGCGTTCGATGGTGGCGCATACCGACCAGGCGTCGCGCAGCGCGCGCGCGTCGCTCATGGACATCCACGTCGCGCTGTTCCCCACCACACGCCCCGGGAGTGCTCAATGAGCGGAGAGATCGATATCTACGGCGTGTTCGTACCGACGCTGCTCGTGCTGATGGTCGTGGCTTTCGTCCTGACCGGCGCGCTGCGCTTCGTACTCGCGCGCCTGGGCTTTTACAAGCTCGTCTGGCACCGTTCCCTGTTTAACCTTGCGGTGTACATCATCGCGCTGGGCGGCATTGTCGCCATCGCTCACGCTTGCCAACCATGAAACTGAAATTTCGCTCCATCGGCCCCGTCGCGCTGACGCTCGCGGTATCTTGCATCGCGGTGTTCGTTCTGCTGCATCTGTGGGACTACTACACCGTCGCCCCCTGGACACGCGACGGCCGCATTCGCGCCGACATCGTGCAGGTCGCCCCCGACGTCTCCGGCCTCATCACCGATGTCGAGGTCAAGGACAATCAGCCGGTGCACCGTGGCGATCTGCTGTTCGTGATCGACCCCGACCGCTACACGCTGGCAGTGCAGCAGGCCGAGGCCAACGTCGCGGCGCTGCGCGCCACGCTCGCACAGGCGCGCCGCGAAAATGCGCGCAACCATCAGTTGACGGAAGTCGTCGCCAAGGAAGTCGTCGAAGCCGGCCAGGCCAAGGTCGAATCGGGCGAGGCGGCGGTCGCCCAGGCGGAAACCGCCGTGCGATTGGCGAAACTCAACCTCGCGCGCACCCGGGTGCTCGCGCCCGCCGACGGCTACCTGAACGATCGCCTGCCACGGGTTGGCGACTACGTCAGCACCGGCCGCCCGGTGCTCTCTATGGTCGATGCCAACTCGCTGCACGTGGAAGGCTACTTCGAAGAAACGAAGATGCGCGGCATCCACATCGGCGACAAGGTCGAGGTGCGTTTGATGGGCGAGCGCCAGGTGCTGCACGGTCATGTCCAGAGCATCGTCGCCGGCATCGAGGATCGCGACCGCACGAGCGGTGCGTCGATGCTGCCCAACATCAACCCGACCTTCAACTGGGTGCGTCTCGCCCAACGCATTCCGGTGCGCATTGCGCTCGACGATGTGCCCAAGGACATGCGCCTGGTCGCCGGGCGCACCGCGACCGTGACGGTCGTGGAAGGTCAGCAGGACACCGCCGGTCAATCGCAACCGACGACGCCATCTCCTTCGTCGGTCACGTCGGCCACGTCGGCCAAGTCCGCCCAACCGGGAGCCCAGCGGTGAAATCACGCGTATGCCTGATGAGCGCCGTGGCAGTGGCCGCCGCGCTCGTTGCCGGTTGCACGACCGTCGGGCCTGACTATCATCTTCCGGACCACGCGCTCATGCGCTCGCCCGAAGCCAATGGCCCCATCGCGAACGCAGCGCAGCGCGGTGTCTCGATCGGTGCCGTGCCCGACGACTGGTGGCAACTCTACGACGACCCCAAGCTCGACGCACTCGTGAAAACGGCGCTGGCCGCCAACACGAACATTCGCGTGGCCGCCGCCAACGTGCAGCGCGCGCTCGCGATGTACCACGAAGTCGAATCGGAGAATCTGCCGCAGGGCGGCGTGCAAGCCGAAGCCGCCCGCGCGCAGATCTCCGGCGAGAGCTTCCTGAAGGAAGAAAAATTGCCGGTGGTCAATCTGGCCGCCGCCGCCCTGTCCATCTCGTATCAGATCGACTTCTTCGGCAAACTCGCGCGCGCCGATGAAGCCGCGCTGGCCGCCGCCGAAGCCAGTCAGGCGGCCCTCGACGTCGTGCGTGTGAGCGTGGCCGCCGAAACGGTGCGCGCCTATGTGCAAGGCTGCGCCGCCAACCACGAGTTCGACATTGCCAACGAACAACTGGCGTTGCAGGAAAAGAGCGTCGCGATTACGCGCAAGCTCGTCGACGCCGGGCGCGATCAGCCGACCGATCTGCTGCGAGCGCAAGCGCAGGCCGACACCTTGCGTGCCGCCCTGCCGCGCTTCCAGGCGCAGCACGACGCGGCGACGTACCGACTGGCCGTCATGCTCGGTAAGGTGCCGGGCACGCTCGACGCAAGCGCGGCGCAATGCCGCCGCATTCCTCAACTCGCGCAACCGCTGCCGGTCGGCGACGGCACGGCGCTGCTCAAGCGCCGCCCCGACGTGCGTCAGGCCGAGCGCGAACTCGCCTCCGCCACGGCAAAGATCGGTGTCGCCACGGCAGACCTCTATCCGTCGATCCGCATTGGTGCGTCGATCGGGGCGAGCGGTGTCCTGGAACACTTCGGGCAAGGCCGCACCGAGCAGTGGAGCGTGGGACCGATGATCACGTGGTCGCTGCCGACCAACGGCGTGCGTTCACACATCAAGGGCATGGAAGCCGGGGCGGATGCCGCGCTCGCGCATTTCGACGGCGTCGTGCTCAAGGCCCTGCAAGAAACACAGACGTCACTCTCGGCATACACGCGTGAGCTGCAGCGCGACGACGCCCTGCGCGATGCCCGCGACAAATCACGCACCGCCGCCGAACAGAACCACAAGCTCTACCAGGCCGGTCGCGCGCCGTATCTGACGAGTCTTGACGCGGAGCGCACGCACGCCAGTGCCGAGGCCGCGCTGGCCGCCTCCGAGACACAAGTCGCGCTGGACCAGGTCAATCTGTTCCTGGCGTTGGGCGGTGGCTGGCAATCGAGTGCCGCGAATGCAAGTCACGAGAAGGCGTCGCCGACGGCATCCCATGAGACGGCCGGCAGCAACAACACGCCGGCAACCTCCACGGCATCTTCAGTATCCACCCGTTGAGATGAGGCAGGTGGCGTCTTCGCGACGCCGTGCTTCCAGAAACACACAAGCCCCGTCGGGAACGAATCCTCGGGCGGGGCTGTGGTAGGACGCGCTGCGGCGTCGGTGGGGTGATTCGCACGGCGCAGGCGGGACTCGGTGGCGAGTCAGGCGGGCCGTCGGCGAATCCAGGCACTGCCATCGATAACCTGTCGACGGTTATCGCATCACCTTCAGTTGGCGGCCGGGGTCGCCGTTTGATTGCGCGCTTCGATCTGGGCCGTCAGGTTCTGCAATTGGACCGACTGCTCATAGGTGTACGGGAAGTTAAATTCCGTCACCGGCGAGAGACCCAGTTCACGGGCTGCCTGAAGTTCGGCGCGCACATGGGCGCGGGTGACACCGGTCGTTTGCGCCTGCCCTTCGGCGAATACCGAGCCGGCAGCGATCGTCAAGCCAACGAGGGCGACAGCGCTCAACAGGTTCTTTTTCATGGAAAACTCCTTTTATCGTTCATCGGTTACGCATGGACACGAAAACCGCACTCAATCAGTTTTCGCCATAGGTAAATTATAGTTTTCCCTCATTAATGAACCAGCCCTAAAGCGACAACACACTGTTTCACAAACGCTGTGAAATCCTCGCAATCCGATGAAGGAATTACGCGAAAACGAAACAAAACCGGGGCGGGGATGGCAGGCGAAGCGGCCGCGCGAGCGTTACGTCGAGGACGCTCACGGGAGATGACGGCATCGACGATGCCTCAGGGTGATATCGCCCCGCTGCTGATCGCCGCGGCAATGGCCTGGTGCCGATTGACCGCACCGAGCTTGCGCTTGGCGTTATTGAGGTGAAACGTCACCGTATGCTCGGAGATGCGCAGAATCAAACCGATCTCCCACGCCGTTTTGCCGCGTGCCGCCCACAGCAGACTTTCGATCTCACGCGGGCTGAGCTTGCCGGTGCTGCGACTCGCCACCCATTGCATGTCGAGCTGCTGAATCGCCTGGTGAAAATACACTGCCGTCAGATAAATCTCTCCGAGCATGCGCGCTTCGTGCTCGGCCGAGGCTTCCGGCGACGCGGCCGTCGCCGCACTGAAAATCGCGCGCTCGCCGGTCGCACCGTAGATCGGAATCGACACCCCGGACCCGAGGCCGTGCGCGCGCGCGTCCGCGAAGATGGGGTGCGGCTGCGCCTGTGCGAGGAAGGTTCGCCAGAGAATCGGCAACGGCGACAAATTCGCGGCAATCAATACGGGATCCACTTCGGCATATCCCACGCTTTGATAGCGCTCGATCCAGGCGGCCGGAAACGTCGTGAAAATGTGCCGGCTGGGCATTCCCTGCGAGGTAATGCGCTGGTCCCCCATCTGGAATGTAGCCGCCTCCCGTTCGCGACGCGGTGACAGCGGCGCATAGAACAACGCTTCATATCCCAGGGATTGCGTCAGTTTCTGAAACTCGGCGTCAAGTGCATCGACCGAGCGGGCACCGAGCAGCCCTTCATATCGATAAAGAGGATGATGCATTGCGAATTGCGCGCTTCTCCATGATTTCCGGAAAATTTCCCGTATTCTCGCATGGTAGTCCTATCTTTATGCGGTCACGGTTGGCAATTCTACGTGACCGGGCCGCAAACTGATTTACTGTGAATTACCAATCATTTCCGCGTTGCCATCAGGCGGCATCGCCCAACGCCTCAAGTGCCGATGCGACCCTGCGCAATCCCGGTGTCAGCGGTTTGTCGCGGCGCATGACGACCGCAAGCGTTCTCGTCAACCCCGGTGTGAGCGTCGAGACACGCAAGCCCCGCCGGTAGTGCGCCGCGTTGACGGAAAGCCTGGGCACGATGCTGTAACCCAAGCCGGCCGCCACCATTTCCTTGATGGCTTCGACGCTGCCCAGCGCCATGACTGGCCGCACACGCAATCCCGCTTGGAGAAACCATTCATCGATCAACAACCGGGTGCTGCTCCCCGGCTCGAACGCGACCATCGGTGCCGCGGCGAGCATCTGCGGCGTGACCTCCGTCGCCCAGTGCGAGTCGCCGGCGGGCGCGATGGCGACGAACGCGTCGCGCAATACGGGCGTGATATGCAGGCTGCGCCCGGCAGTGGGCAAGGTGACAAGACCGATATCGAGCCGATTCTCGGTCACCGCGGCGACCACGTCGTCGGTGTTCCCGGTGCTCACGCGGATGTCGAGCATCGGGTGGCGCTTGCGCATCGCTCGCAGTATCGGCGGCAACAAATGAATGCAGGCGGTCGCTCCGGTTCCGATCGCCACTTCACCGACTTCGCCGCTCGCATGGCTGGACAGCGCATGCATGGCGTCTTCGACGACAGCATCGATGCGGCGGGCATGGTCCAGCAGCGTCAGCCCGGCGGACGTCGGCTTGAGCCGCTTGCCCACGCGCTCAACCAGCCGGACGTTCAATCGCTGTTCCAACTGACGAACCTGCAAGCTCACGGCGGGCTGCGACAGATCGAGCCGCGCGGCGGCCGCGGAGAAACTCCCCGCGTCGAGGACTTCGGAAAACGTGTGAAGCTGATCCAGATTCAGGCGGCGCATCTCAAAGTTTTCCTTATGAACCGTAGGGGCATGTCAAGACTTTACCAAGAGACGCTATCGATGCGCCATGTCAATGCGTTGCTCGCCATGCGGTCCCGCCGCCCACCGTCTCAGGACGTGCCGCTCTCCGGTTGCCATCCGCCGCCCAACGCTCGGTACAGCGCCACATGGTTCACGAGTACTCGCTGCTTCACATCGATCAACTGTTGCGCCGCGTGAAATGCGCTGCGCTGCGCGTCGAGCAGTTCGAGGTAGCTCGCCACGCCGTTGGTATAGCGATGATGGGCCAGACGAAGCCGCTCGCGCTCGCCGTCCGACACGCGCTTTTGCGCCTGGAACTGGCGCGATAGCAGCCCTTGCGCGGTCAGGGCGTCATCCACTTCGGCAAACGCCGTTTGAATCGCACGCTCGTACGACACAACGGCCATCTCCTTGCGCACGCTCGCCAGATTCAACCCTTGCCGGTGACGCCCGCCCGTAAAGATCGGCACGGTAATCTGCGGCAGGAACGACCATACACCGGTGCCGGCGCCGAACAGATCCGCAATCCCCGCACTGGCAGTGCCGACATCCGTCGTCAACTTGATCGACGGGAAGAACGCCGCACGAGCGGCGCCGATATCCGCGTTGGCCGCACGCAGTTGCGCCTCCGCCTGCCGAATATCCGGACGACGTATCAGCAACGAGGACGGCAATCCGGCGGCCACGGGCATGACGAATGCGTCGTCGAGCGATGCCGCCGCGACTGGCTTCGCACTCACGTCGCCGGTCAGGACCTGCAACGCGTGCACGATCTCGCTGCGTTGCCGCTCGCGCTCGGCGAGTGCTGCGCGCGCGACTTCGACCTGCGTGGTCTCGGCATTCAGGTCGAAATCGTCGATCAGCCCGCGCTCGGCGCGCAGGCGAACCACGCGAATGCCCTCCTCGCGTGCCGCCAGCACCTCCCGCGCGTAGGCGATCTGTTCGTCGATGGCCACGAGTCCAATGTAGGACGTGGCTACTTCCGCCACGAGACTCACCTGCGCCGCCCGTTGCGCTTCCTCGCTCGCCAAATACGATTGCAGCGCCGCGTCGCTCAAGCTGCGCACGCGCCCGAAGAAATCGAGTTCAAAGGCGCTCACGCCCAGCGTCGCCCGTAAGTCGTTGGCGACGTAACCTGCGGCGGTGCCCCTGCCCTCAGGCTGGCCCGCGGCCCCTGAGTACCGCTGACGGGAGAATGCGCCGCCTGCCTGCACGCTCGGCAGCAGATTGGCCGCCTCGATGCCATACAGCGCACGCGCTTCCTGCACCCGTAGCGACGCCAGGCGCAAGTCGCGATTCTGCGCGAGCGAGCGGCGAATCAGCGTCTGCAAGGCGGGATCGGTGAATACGTCGGCCCAATCCGCGTCTGCCGCGAGCGGCTCGGCGAGCGCCAGACGCGCACCTGTGCCCGACGGTGCCGCCTCGTACGTGGTCGGCACCGGTGCCGCCGGGCGCTCATAGGTCGGCGCCAACGTGCATCCGCCGACCAATGCCAGCAAACACACGCCGGGCGCAGCTATCCCGCGCATGCGGGGTCGAAACGTCTTCATACCTTCCCCTCGATAGCCGGTGCGGCATCGCCCGACGCATTCGTCTTTGGCCGGCGCACGAAGCGGCCGGCCCACAGGAAAAACAATGGCACCAGGAAGATCGCCAGCACCGTGGCCGTCACGATCCCGCCGAGCACCGCCACACCGATGGCGCGCTGCGCGCCCGACGCCGGGCCCGAGGCAATGGCCAGCGGCACCACGCCGAAGCCGAACGCCAGCGACGTCATCACGATCGGGCGCAGGCGCAAACGCGCGGCTTCGACCGCCGCATCGAGCCAGGCCATGCCCTGTTTCGTCATATCGTTGGCGACTTCCACGATCAGGATGGCGTTCTTCGCCGACAGGCCGATGGTCGCAATCAACCCCACCTTGAAGTAGATGTCGTTGGGCATGCCCAGCAAGCTCACCGCGCCGAGCGCCCCGATCACACCGAGCGGCACCACCATGACGACGGCCGCCGGAATTGCCCAACTTTCGTACAACGCCGCGAGCGCGAGGAACACGACCAGCACCGACAAGGCGAGCAGCACCGGCGCCTGTGCGCCCGAGATGCGCTCCTCGAGCGACTGGCCGCTCCACTCGTAACCGATGCCCTGGGGCAGGTCGGCCATCAGTCGCTCCATGCGCACCATCGCCTCGCCGCTGCTCTTGCCCGGTGCCGATTCGCCCTGGATCGTGAACGAGGGGTAACCGTTGTATCGCCTGAGCTGCGGCGAGCCGAGTTTCCACTTGAGCGAGACGAATGCCGAAAGCGGCACCATTTCGCCATTCGCGTTGCGCACGCGCAGATTGCCGACGTCCTCCGGCGACACGCGCTGACGTCCGTCCGCTTGCACGATCACGCGGCGACTCTCCGCGCCCAGCATGAAGTCGCCGACATAGTCGGAGCCGAACATCGTCGCGAGCGTCGTATTGACGTCGTCCATCTTGACGCCGAGCGCTTCCATCTTGTGCCGGTCGATGGCGACGTCGATTTGAGGCACGTCGCCCTGACCGGCAAAGATCACGTTCCTGAGCACAGGATCTTGCGCCGCCTTCTTGAGCAGCGCATCGCGCGCGGCGGTGAGCGCGTCCTTACCCACACCGGCCCGGTCCTGCAAGCGCAGATTGAAGCCGTTCGACGAACCCAGTTCCGGCAGCGCCGGGCTGTTCATCGCCATCACCATGCGATCGGGCCGACCGCCAAACTTGGCGTTGACGCGCTCGACAATGGCGCTCACCTCGTCGTGTGCAGATGTGCGTTCGTGCCAGTCCTTGAGCGTGACAAACAGCATGCCGCCGCCCGGGCCCGAACCGAACTCGTTCCATCCGCCCAGCGCAAAGACGTGTTTGACCGGCTCGTGCCGCATCAGGTATTGCTCGATGCGCTCGAGCGCCGACATCGCCTCGGGCAACGTGGCGCCCTGCGGCTCGGACGCCATCACCATGAAGCTGCCGGTGTCCTCGTCGGGAATGAACGACGAGGGCAGACGCATGAACGCGAGCGGCACGGCGATCAACACCGCGCCATACACCAGCACCGCGCGCCACGGACGGCGCAACGTCTTGCTTACGGTCCGTGTGTAGCGCTCGGTACCCAGCGCAAAAGTCCGATTGAACCAACCGAAGAAACCGCGTTTGTCGTGATGGCCGGCCGCGATCGGACGCAGCAGCGTGGCGCACAGCGCGGGCGTGAGCGAGAGGGCAAGGAACGCCGAGAAGGCAATCGACACCGCGAGCGTGATTGCAAACTGACGGTAGATGTTGCCCACCGCACCGGGGAAAAACGCCATTGGCACGAACACCGCGACCAGCACCACCGTGATCCCCACGATGGCCCCGCTGATCTGCTTCATCGCCTTGACCGTGGCGGCATAGGGCGAGAGTCCCTCTTCCACCATGATGCGTTCGGTGTTCTCCACGACGACGATCGCGTCGTCGACGAGAATGCCGATGGCCAGCACCATGCCGAACATCGTGAGCGTGTTGATCGAATAGCCGAGTCCCAGCAGCACGCCGAAGGTGCCGAGCAGCGCGACCGGCACCACCAGTGTGGGAATGAGCGTGGCGCGCAGGTTCTGCATGAACAGGTACATCACCAGGAACACCAGCACCACGGCTTCGAGCAACGTCTTCACGACCTTCTGGATCGAAACCTTGACGAACGACGCGGTCTCGTAAGGGATCTGGTACGAAACACCGGCCGGAAACAGCGCCGATTGTTCGTCCATCACCTTGCGCACCGCCTTCATCACCGCGACGGCATTCGAGCCGGCGGCCAGCTTGATGCCCATCGCGGTGGCCGGCATGCCGTCCACGCGCGACGAATAGGCGTAATCGGCCGCCCCCAATTCCACGCGAGCGACATCGCCGAGTCGGATCGCCGAGCCGTCGGCACGCACGCGCAACGGAATCCCGGCAAAGGCTTCGGGCGAGGAAAGCGAGCCTTCCGACACCACGTTGGCGTTGATCGGGGCCGACGCGGGCGTCGAGCCTGCGCCGATATCACCGACGGTTACGCGCACGTTGTAGGCCCGGATCTTTGAGACGATGTCCGAAGCACTCAGGTCGAGGGCGACGAGCTTCGCTGTGTCGGGCCAGATACGAATCGCTTTCTCCGTGCCCCAGAACTGCACCTGTCCGACGCCCGGCACGCGTTTGAGCTGGTTGATGACCTGCGCCGCGGCGATCTCGCCGAGATCGGATTCGCCAATCGCCGGATTCGCGGACGCCAGCGTGACCACCATATGAATATTGTCGGCCGCGCGCTCGACGACGACGCCATCGCGGCGCACGACTTCAGGCAGACGCGATTCGACCGTCTTCAAGCGGTTCTGCACCTCGACGGCGGCCAGATCGAGATGGGTGCCCTGCCGGAAGGTGAGATTGACCGACGAACGACCATTGCCGCTGGACGCCGACGTATACATCAGCCCCGGCGCGCCGTTCATCTGGCGCTCGATGATCGCCGTCACGGCGTCTTCGACCACCTTGGCCGACGCGCCCGGATAGCTGCTCCAGACACTGACCGTCGGCGGGGCGATGTCGGGGTATTGCGCAACGGGGAGCGCCCGGATCGCGAGCACGCCGACGAGCGTAATCAACAGGGCGATCACCCAGGCAAAGACCGGGCGATCGATAAAGAAGCGAGCCATGATTATTGCGTCTCCGCGTGGGAGGCTGGTCCGGCGCGCGCAGGCTCGACCGGTCCGCCATTGTCTTTCGGCTTCGCGTCGCGGGACGTCACCGGCTTGGCCTTCGTGTCGTCCGTCTGCTTGGCCTCGGCCTTGACCTTGACGTGCATGCCGTCGGAGAACTGCGCGACGTTCTGCACGATGATCGTCTCGCCGCCCGCAAGGCCCTCCGTGACGAGCCAATCGCGGCCGTCGATCTCATCCGCATGCACCTTTGTGTCGCGCACCGTGCCCTGTGCGTCGACCACGCGCACCACGGCGCCATTGGCCGTGCGCGTGAGCGCCTCGCGGGGCACGCGCACGATGTTCGGATTCACCGCCCCCTGCAGGCGTACCTGCACGAACGCGCCGGGCAGCAACACGCCGTCGGGGTTTGGCAGCACGGCGCGCATGGCGATCGTGTCCGTGCCCGGATCGACCGCCAGATCGGTAAAGAGCAATTGGCCCGGTAGCGCGTATTCACGGCCGTCGGGCAGCGTCACGTGCACCGGCGGCGCGGCCGACGCGTTGCCGTGCTGCAGCTTGCCGGCGCGCAAATCGCGCGTCATCGCATACACCTCCGCGGCCGGCTGCGAGAAGTTCACGTAGATCGGATCGATCTGCTCAACGCGTGTGAGCAGCGTGGCCGAGTCGAGACCGACCAGCGCGCCTTCCGTGACTTCGGCACCGCGCACGCGCCCCGCAATGGGTGAGACGACGCGCGTATAGCCGAGATTGAGTTCCGCCTTGCGGACTTCCGCGCGAGCGGCCAGCACCTCCGCGCGCGCACGCGCTTCGGCCGAGCGAGACTCGGCGTCTTCCCGGGCGCTGATGGCGCGCACTTCCAGAAGGCCGCGATATCGCTCGACCTTGTCGCGCGCCGCGTCGTGTTCAGCGTTTGCCTTGGCGAGTGCACCGCGCGCGGCGTCCAGCGCAGCCGACAACGGTTGTGGGTCGATGCGGAACAGCACGTCGCCCTTGGCAACGGTCTGCCCCTCCTGATATCGGCGTTCGACGACGACTCCGCCCGCACGCGCACGCACGTCGGCGCTGCGGTAGGCGGCCAATCGTCCCGGCTGCTGCGTAGTGAGGGTCTGTGCACGGCGCTCGACGATGCGCACGACCGCTTCCGGTGTCGCATCGGCCTCGTCCTTTGGATCTCGGTCGGCGCAGGCGGCGAGCACGAGAATACTGGCGATCAGGCTGGCTGACAGGCCGGCTAGCCGTCCGAAGCGAGTTCGGTAATGAATATTCGATGACATGTAAGTACGTTGGATTGACGACAACCGGTCGGGGGTGTCGAGACCGCGCTCAGTGCGCGACGTCGACCCATGGCGCAGCCACGGATGGGGTACCGGGGGCCCGCATCTCTCCAGGCTCGCCGTGGGTGGCAGGTGCGCATTGCGCGAAGGGGTCAGTACCCGAGACCACCGGACCGGAAGATCCGGTCGTCTGCCGCCTCGCCTATGTTGGCGATTCAATTTGGCGTCCTACATTGGAGAATCGCGATTCTGCCGCGAAATTTCTGTTAGAAAAAGTTGGAACCTATCGATAAAATGGATGAATGAACTGGACAATAGAGCAATTGCGCTACTTTGTGGCTGCCGCGGAGGAAGGATCGATATCGGCTGCCGCCCGAAGACTCGGCAAAGCCCAGTCGGCGTTGAGTTCGGCGATTTCGCTGCTCGAGGCCGATTTGGGATTTGAACTATTCGACCGTAGCCGTCGCAACGCGAGACTCACCGCGCAGGGGGAGGTCATGTTGCTCGAGGCGAAGGAGTTGCTGCGTCAGGCGGAGGGCTTGAACCATCGGGCGAATGCGCTGGCGTTCGGCGAGCAACCGCAGTTGTCGCTGGCAATCGACGAAGCGTTGCCGTATCAAGTCGTGAGCGAACTGGTCCGCGATCTTGCGTACCAGTTCGCTTATTTGGAGCTGACGATACTCAACGGGACCTCGACGGAAGTGGCCGAGTATGTGGAGAAGCAGCGCGCGGACATTGGCTTTCACGTGGATCGCGGCGCGATCTCGTTGGCGCTGGGGCACAAATATGTTGGGTCGGCCGTGCAAGGCGTATTTGTCGCTGGCGATCATCCGCTCGCTTACCGCGATCAGGTCACGCGCGGCGATTTGGCCAAGTACCGCCAGATTCTGCTGCAGATGGATGATTTCACGCCGTGGCAACTGAGCCCGTCAATCTGGCGGGCGGACAGTTCATACCTGATCGCCAGCATGGTGCTCGACAAACTCGGCTGGGCCGTGCTGCCGATCGACATTGCGAAGTACGATGAACTTCACGAACTGCGCTGCGACGACCTCGGCCTACCGCAACTCCCCGTGCGCATGCTCTGGCGTTTTGGGCGAGAACCCAACGACGTGATGCAATGGTGCAACACTCGGTTTGGCGAACTGTTGCGGGCGAGTTCGGAAGCGGAGTAAGTCTGTTTTGGCGCGTTCCGGCACGGACCGCTTACCGGCGCGACGCGCGATGACGGGCGAGGAAGCGATCGAGTTGCCCGGCGAACGATTGACTGTCGCGCGCGCTGAAGGGAGCAGGACCGCCGGTCTCGATGCCCGCATTGCGCAGTTGATCCATCATGTCGCGCATGCTCAGTCGTTCCTCGATGTTTTCACGCGTGAACCAATTCCCGCGTGGATCGAGCGCCAGCCCCCCTTTGTCGAGCACCAAGGCGGCAAGCGGGATGTCCGCGGTAATCACCAGATCGCCCAGGACGACAAGTTCGACGATGCGGGCATCGGCCACATCGAAGCCTGCCGGCACCTGAATCGCCTTGATGAACGGTGACGGCGGCGTGCGCAGGAATTGATTCGCGATCAGCGTCACCCGCACTTCCTCACGTCGCGCGGCCCGGAACAATATCTCTTTGATGGCAAAGGGGCAGGCGTCAGCGTCGACAAAAACTTGCATGGAAAGGTCGTTCCAGGGGAGTCAAAGACCGTTCATCATATGCCAACCGCCGATCTGCCACCTCGGCAGCAGGCGTTGTTGCCCCACCGGCAGGCCATGCCGACGCGCTTGCGCAACGCCCATTTATTCAATGATCTCTCGGCGCCCGGCGTCAGCCCGTATCGCCGCCGGCGACCGGCAAGACCGTACCGGTGATGTATCCCGCTTCGTCGGAGGCCAGGAAAAGAATGGGCGCGACTTGCTCGTCGAGGGTGCCGTAACGTTTGAAGAACGTCGATTCGGTCACCTGCGCGACCGCCTCGTTCATCCAGGCGATCTCTTGTTCGCTGTCGCCCGCGGCGTTACGTGGAATCCGGCGGGGCGGCGCCGTGGTGCCTCCCGGCGCAGTCGCCGCGACGCGAATATTGTGCTCGGCGTATTCCATCGCCAGCGATTGCGTGATGGCGTTCACCCCGCCCTTCGCTGCGGAGTAAGGCACGCGTCGAATACCCCGAGTCGCATTCGACGAGACATTGACGATCGTGCCGCCACCACGCTTGAGCAGGTACGGCAGCACCGCGTGGCAGGTATAGAGCGTTGGCATCAGCGAGCGGCGAATCTCCGCGTCGATCTGCGCCGGCTCGAACTCGGCGAACGGACGCATACGAATCGCCCCGCCCACGCCGTTGATCAAAATGTCGATGCCCCCGAAGCGCTCGTTGGCGAACGCCATGGCTGCGGCGGCACCTTCGTAGGTCTCGAGATCGGCCACGAAGCCGGCCGACTCGCCGACCGCTTCGGCCGCGACCTCGGCGACGAATTCGGCACGATCCACGAAGACCACCCTCGCCCCTTCGGCCGACGCGCGCAGCGCGACACCCCGACCGATGCCTTGCGCCGCACCGGTCACGACCATGACCTTGCCGGCAAATCGTTGCGTTGTCATGCGTCCACCATTGCGACGTTGGGCGTGAATTTCTCGTAATGGAAGCTTTTGGGCCTCACGCCGTTGTCATCGAAGTATTTGCGCACGGCATCGACCATGGGCGGCGGCCCGCACAAATACACGTCGACGTTGCCATCGTTGAGCGCCTCCTCCGGGATGTGTTGCGTCACCCAGCCCTTGCGCGGGTGTTTCGATTCGGCGTCCGCCACCACCGTGGCAAAGGTGAAATTCGGCAGCTTGGCTGTGTAGGCCTCGATCGCCTCAACCTGGACCAGATCGAGATCACGCGTCACGCCGTAGATCAGATGCACGCGCTGTTGCGACGACGTGCGCGCGAGGACTTCGAGCATCGACAGGAACGGCGCCAGCCCCGTGCCGCCCGCCAGGAACAGCAACGGGCGCTCGACGGCGCGCAGATAGAAGCTACCGAGCGGGCCGGTCATCTCGAGCGCATTACCGGGTTGCGCATGATCGAGCCACGAACTCATGGCCCCGCCCGGAATCTTCTTGATGAGGAATCCGATGCGCGATTCGCCCGGCGCGGACGAGAACGAATACGAGCGACGCACACCGCTGCCAGGCACATCGATGTTGACGTACTGGCCGGGCAGGAATACGGGCGCGGCGGCGCCCACATCGAGTTCGAGCACGACCGCCGCGTCGTTGTGCGTCTCGACTTTGGTGACGGTCGCGGCGAATCGGCTCTGCTCCGTCTTGCACGCCGTTGACGACGCCGGCACGGCAATCACGCAGTCGCTCTGCGGCACCATCTGGCATGTGAGGACGAGGCCACTGTCCTTCTCGTCCGCGCTCAGGGCGTCTTCAATGTAGTCGTCGCCCATGTCGTAACTGCCGCTCTCGGCACGGCACTTGCAAGTGCCGCACACACCGTCGGAGCAATCCATCGGCAGATTGATCTTGGCGCGGAAGGCGGCGTCGAGCACCTTCTCGCCGGCCTTGCATTCGACGAAGCGGGTCACCCCGTCTTCAAAATTGAGCGCTACGTTGTAGCTGGACATATAGCCTCCTCGACTGCCAGTCCTGATGCGATAGTCAACGTCAAACGTGATAAACGTCGAGTACCTGACGGATATAGTCGTTCTTCAAAACGATCTTCTTCTTGGCGATCAACAGCGCATCGCCGTCGTGGCGCAACGTGACGAACATCGTGCCGAAGAATTGATCGGTCGCCTTGTAACGATGGCTGAGCGTGCTGAAGTTGTAGCGCACGTCGACTTCGTCGTCGCGTTGCGCCAGCACTTCCACATTCGCGACGGTATGCGCGGTGCGGGGCTCCGGCATCGAGGCGCTGCTACGCTCGGTCTTGATGCGGAACACGCGATCCTCCAATCCCCCACGGTCCGCGTAGTACATCAGCGAGATCTGGCTCTGGGGGTCGTCGGTCAGGCGATCGTCGTCGTCCCACGCCGGCATCCAGTACGTGACGTCGTTGGCATAGCACGCCAGCCACTCGTCCCACTGACGGTCGTCGAGCAGACGGGCTTCGCGATACAGCGTGGCGCAAATCGTTGCGTAATCGAAGTTCATGCCGTGGCCTCCGTCTGTTCTTTCTTCAGGGCATCGCGCATCACTTCGACCCAGTATTCGTGCTGGCAGACGAACAATCCTTCGTCTTCGCTGCGCTCGCCGGACAGGCGCGGTGTCAGGCCCATCTTGCGGGCGTTGTCGTCCGGCCCTTCAATCCACAGCGGCGCACCGCGAGACAGGTCGTTCCACAGCGCCGTGGTACCGGCATACCCCGCCTGGCAGGCACGGAATTCTTCCAGGTCGTCGGCCGTGCCCATGCCCGTGACGTTGAAAAAATCCTCGTACTGGCGGATGCGGTGGGCGCGCACTTCGGCACTTTCTCCCTTCGGCGCAAAGCAGAAGATCGAAACTTCCGTCTTTTCCACGCTGAGCGGGCGTACCACGCGAATCTGCGTGCTGAACTGGTCCATCAGGAACACGTTCGGGTAGAGGCAGAGGTTGCGCGTCTGGTTGACGATGAAATCGGCCTTGACGTCGCCGACGCGAGCCTTGATTTCGTCACGATGCGCGTAGACCGGGCGAACTTCCGGATTCATCGTGTTGGTCCACAACAGAATGTGCCCGTGCTCGAAGCCGTAGACACCTGCCACCGACTTGCTCCAGCTGTTGGCGTCGACGGCCTTCGTGCCATCGTCTTTGCGTCGGCCCATGGTCGCCGCGTAGTTCCAGTGAACGGTGCTGACGTGATAGCCGTCGCAGCCGTTCTCCATCTGCATCTTCCAGTTGCCGTCGTAGACGTACGAGGAATTGCCGCGCACGACTTCCAGCCCTTGCGGCGCCTGGTCGACGATCTGGTCGATGATCACGCGGGTCTCGCCGAGATAGTCCGCGAGCGGCATCGAATCGGGGTTGAGGCTGCCGAACAGGAAACCGCGATAGCTCTCGAAGCGCGCGACCTTGCGCAGGTCATGCGAGCCGTGCGTATTGAATTGCACCGGATACTGCGTGGTCTTCTCTTCCTTCACCTTGAGCAGCTTGCCGGTGTTGGAGAACGTCCAGCCGTGGAACGGGCATGTGAAGCTGCCCTTGTTGCCGTGCTTGCGACGGCACAGCATGGCCCCCTTGTGTGCGCAGGCATTGATGACCGCGTGCAGCTCACCGTTCTTGTCGCGCGTGACAACCACGGGCTGACGACCGATCCACGTCGTGTAGTAATCGTTGTTGTTCGGGATCTGGCTTTCATGGGCCAGATAGACCCAATTGCTCTCGAAGATGTGCTTCATCTCGAGTTCGAACAACTCGGCATTGGTAAAAATGTCGCGACGGCAGCGGAAGACGCCGGCCTGCTTGTCGTCCTGAACGGCCGTATCGAGCAGCGCATCCAGTGGCGAGCGGGTTTGGGTGATGGAGGACATGGGGGCTCTCCCCGCGCGTGCTCCCACCGGGGAGCGATCGCGTCGGTATCAAAGGTGGAACGATGAGATGGGCGGCTGCGCACTGGCGCCGCCGCCGTGGCGGGCGGTTATGCCGCCGCCGAAGCGCGCAGGCGATGGACGATCTGGTTGTCCTTGCCATGCGTGAGCGGGCTCAACTGGATATCGAATTCGATTTCCTTGTAGTCGTCCGCTTTCAGGCCGAGCGTAGCGCCGCCGGTCTTCTCGACCACGTGCGGGATCAGGTCCTCGCGCGTGGCATAGGCGAAGTCGTCCCAGATCAGCGGATCGCCCTCGATGTTGATTTGCGTCGTGAGCTTGCGATGCTGTTCGCTGGTCACGAAGAAGTGCACGTGCGCCGGACGGTTGCCGTGTCGGGCCAGCGCGTCGAGCAGTTGCTGCGTGGCGCCTTGCGGCGGACAACCGTAGCCCACCGGCATCAGCGTGCGGAATTCGTACTTGCCTTGCGCATCGGTGCGCACGGCGCCGCGCAAATTGAACGGCGATTGCGCGCCCGTCGGATCGAAGTGCGAATAGAAGCCGTTCGAGTTTGCATGCCAGCACTCGACGACAGCGCCCGCCACCGGTTGACCGTCAGGGCCGGTCACCTTGCCGCGAATCACCAGCGGGCCAGCGTCGGCATCTGCATCGAGGTCGATCTTCGACACCGCGTCGCGCAGCGGCGCACCAGCGACGTAGAGCGGGCCTTCGATGGTGCGCGGCGTGCCGCCTTCAATCTCGGCGGCCCGGTCCTCGGCGTCCATGCGCACGTCGAGATACTTCTCGAGGCCGAGGCCGGCGGCCAACAGTGCCGCCTCGCCATCCTGGCCCAGTTTGTTGAAATAGTTGACGCCGGCCCAGATTTCATCCGGCGTAATATCGAGGTCGTCGATCGCCTTGAAAAGGTCGCTCAGCAAGCGATGCACGATTTGCTTGGTGCGCGTATCGCCGGTCGGATTTCCGAGATTGGCAGCGGCGCTCAACAGCGCTTGCACTTCGCTCGTGTCGAATACTTTCACGCTCATGTCTTCTCCTACCTCTATTCGAATTTTGCTGGGGTTAACCCGTGCACCAAGCATTCGTCGTCCATACGCGATAGGTATAATCGAGCACTGATGCAGAGCATGAAGTCAGGATAATGACGGGGTATAGCACCGTCCAACACTGATTTAGTATCGGCGCGATATCTGAAAGGTATGAAATGAATATTGAGTTGCGCCATATGCGCTACTTCGTGGCGGTTGCTGAAGAACGCAACTTCACGCGCGCCGCCGCACGGCTGCATATCGCACAGCCGCCGCTCAGTCGCCAGATTCAGCAACTCGAGGAGTTGCTCGGCGTTCAACTGTTCGAGCGCGACTCGCGCCCGCTCAAACTGACCGACACGGGGCGCTTTTTTTATTCGCACGCGGTGCAGTTGCTCGCGCAAACCTCCGAACTCGAATCGATGACGCGGCGCGTGGGCAAGATCGATCGCAGTCTGTCGGTCGGTTTTGTCGGCTCGACGCTCTACGGCATGCTGCCGAAGATCATCCGGCGTTTTCGCGGGGAGAACAGCACGGTTGCACTGAGTCTGCACGAGATGTCGACAATGGATCAGATCCAGGCGCTCAAGGAAGGCCGCATCGATGTCGGCTTCGGCCGCATTCGTCACGAAGACCCGAGCATTCGTCGCGTGGTGCTGCGCGAGGAACGCATGATCGTCGCCCTGCCGCTCGGCCATCCGTTGATCGAGACCAAGCCAGTTCTGTCGCTGCACGACCTCGTGTCGGAAACGCTGATCATTTTTCCCCAAGCCCCTCGCCCGAGCTATGCCGATCAGGTGCTTGCAGCCTTCCACGATCGTGCGCTCAAGCCGGAGCGCATCTACGAGACACGGGAGTTGCAGATTGCGCTCGGGCTTGTCGCGGCTGGCGAAGGCATCGCCATCGTGCCGCAGAGCGTCAATGGCCTCAAACGCGACGACATCGCCTATAAGGAACTCGACGATCCCAATCTTGTATCGCCGATTATCCTGAGCATGCGATTGCTCGACGAGTCGCCCGATATTCGCGCCATGCTCGAATTGATCTACGACCTCTACGTCGAGGGGAACATGGAGCACCTCCCGCCCTCGGACCTCGGCTCACCCTAATCGACACCATACCCGGCAGGTATTGAACAAGACGCCATCGGTCTTGGACAGCGACATAACGCGGCTTGCATACTGCGATTCACTGTCCAACTGTATCTCCCGGGTATGAAACCAACCGTCAGCTCCATCGAGGCCATTCTGGTCGACCTGCCGACCATTCGCGCGCACCAGCTCGCGATGACGACGATGCAGAAGCAAACACTGGTGATCGTCAGGCTGCGTTGCAGCGACGGCATCGAAGGCATCGGCGAGGCCACCACGATCGGTGGGTTGTCCTACGGCGAGGAAAGCCCGGAGGGCATCAAGCTCGCGATCGACACCTATCTTGCGCCCGCATTGAGCGAGGTCGACGCCACCAATGTGCACGCGGCCATGGTGCGCCTGGACAAGGTCGCGCGCGGCAATCGCTTCGCCAAGTCTGCGCTGGAAACGGCCTTGCTCGATGCCCAGGCGAAGCGTCTTGGCGTGCCGCTCGTCACGCTCCTGGGTGGCGCGGTGCGCGAAACGCTCCCGACGCTTTGGACGCTGGCCAGTGGCGATACCTCACGCGACATCGACGAGGCTGAGCGCCTGCTGGCCGAGCGCCGCCACAACACCTTCAAGCTCAAGATCGGACGGCGGGCCGTAAGCGATGACGTGGCCCACGTTGCCGCGATCAAGCGCGCCCTGGGCGACCGTGCGCGCGTCACGGTGGACGTCAATCAGGCATGGAACGAAGCGGAAGCGGCCACGGGCATCGCCGCGCTCGAAGCCGCCGGCGTCGACCTGATCGAGCAACCGATCCCACGCGACCAGCGCGCCGGCCTGGCGCGACTGGCGGCTCGCTTTGTCGTGCCGATCATGGCCGACGAAGCGATCCTCGGTGCCGAGGACGCCATTGAACTCGTGCGCGGCGGTTGTGCCGATGTGTTCGCTCTGAAGATCGCCAAGGCTGGCGGTCTTTACGGCACGCTGCGTGCCGCCGCCGTTGGCGATGCCGCGGGTGTCGCGCTCTATGGCGGCACCATGCTCGAAGGCACGATCGGCTCGATCGCGGCGGCGCACTGCTTCTGCACGCTTCGTCAACTCGCCTGGGGTACCGAGCTGTTCGGGCCGCTGTTGCTCAAGGACGATATCGTCGTCGAGCGGCCGACCTACCGCGAGTTCGCGCTGCACCTGCCCACCGGCGTGGGCCTGGGCGTCACGATCGACGAGGACAAGCTCGCCCACTATCGTCGCGACGCGCAGCGCGTCGTCACTGGCGCGCGATAGGCCGGGTTCCGCGAGCGACCTGCGCACTGCGGCCCGCCGGGTGTTGCGCCGAACGACACGGATGCATGCCCATCGCCTTCCATCCAAACCTATGGCGCACCGAATGGCAGCACGCACGTGCCGCCATTCCCGCCGACCTGAGAGAGACACCGTATGTCCGCCATCCTCGACACGGTGATTGAAACGTCCGGCGACACGTATATCGAAACGAGAAACGGCCGCTTTCGCGTCGCGATTTCCGGCCCGGTATCCGCGCCGGTGCTGGTGCTGAGCAACTCGCTCGGCACGACGCTGGAGATGTGGGACGCGCAGGTGCCGGGTTTGGCGCGCGACTTCCGTGTCGTGCGCTACGACACGAGAGGACACGGCGGCAGCATCGTCACGCAGGGGCCTTATACGTTCGACCAGTTGGGCGATGACGTCGTCGCGCTGCTCGACGCGCTGGACGTGCCTCGCGCGAGCTTCTGCGGCGTATCGATGGGCGGGCATACGGGCTTGTGGCTGGGTCTGCATGCGCCAACGCGCTTCAACGCGATTGCGGTGTGCAACAGCGCCGCCAGGATCGGCACGATCGAGGGGTGGACGACCCGCGCCACGCAGGTCCGTACAGATGGAAAAGCTGCGATGGCGGCGTTGGCCGCATCCTCGCCGTCGCGCTGGTTTACCGAGGGCTTCATCGCGCGCGAGCCGGCGCGCGTGGCGCTCGCGCAAGCCGGGATTGCGGCGCTTGCGCCGGAAGGCTACGCGTCGTGCTGCGACGCCCTGGCGACCTCTGACCTCAGAGACGAGATCTCGGCGATCAAGGTACCGACACTGTTGATCGCCGGCGAGTTCGACCCGGTGACGACGGCGGCCGATGCGCAGGCGATGCAACGCGCCATCGCCGGATCGACAGTGGTGTCGGTGCCGGCCTCGCATCTGTCGAACATCGAGGCGCCGGCGCAGTTCGAGGCCGCGCTGGTCCAGTTCCTCGCCAGGGCGCTTGCCTGACGCGAGGCGCATCGGAGGTCGCAACCGATCTCCGCGCGATTCATATCACAGTCGTCGTGGCGTGGCCCCACCTGTGACTGTCAAGGGCACTTCGCCCGCGCTTCAAGGAGAGTGAAATGCTGTATCTGGTTCATATGATCGTTCGGATTCCCGATACGGTGCCGGCGGAAGAGGCTGCGCGTATCAAGGCGGCGGAAAAAGAGTATTCGCAATCGTTGCAACGCTCGGGAAAGTGGCCCAGCATCTGGCGCGTGGTCGGGGAATATGCCAACTACAGCATCTTCGATGTCGAGAGCAACGACGAGCTGCACACGCTGCTGAGCCAGTTGCCCCTGTTTCCGTACATGGACATCTCGGTTACGCCGCTGGCGCGCCACCCGTCGGCGATTTGAGTTTGGGGCGGCGCGCCTGTCGCCGCCTTCGTCGGACAAGCCAGGGGAAATTCCGCCACTAGGCTCGCTCGCCCAGCACCGTGGCTCGCGTGAATGCCTCGATATTGTCCAACAGCGCATCGAGGGCGTCGCCTGCGCGCTTCACTTCGCCCGCGGCAATCGCTTCCGCGACTTCCGCATGCAGGCGTGCCATGGTGGGCAAATCGGCCGCTTCCTTGTAGTGGTAGTACCAGAAGCGACGCGCCAGTCCGTGCAACAAACGCATCGCGCCCTCGGCGAACTCGTTGCGCGCGGCCACGAGGCACAATTCGTTGAACTCGCGGTCAGCGCGCACGAACTCCACATCCTTGCCGCTGCGGGCCGAACTCTTGAATGCCTTCGCCAGACGCGTGAAATGCTCGCGCTGTTCGGCCGTCGCCTTCTTTGCTGCGCTTCGCGCAATCAAGCGCTCCACCTCACGTCGCGTCTCCAGCAAGCGCAGTTGCTTGGCGACGTCCATCGGCGGGATGAGTAACCCTCGTTGCGGCAACACCACGATCAAATGCTCGCGAGCCAGTCGCTGCACGGCCTCCCGGATCGGCGTTCGGCCGAAGCCCGTCATCTCGCTCAGTTGCAGTTCCGACAAGGTCGACCCCGGCGCGAGCCGCAGCGTCACGATCGCCTCTTCAATCCACTCGTAAGCCATATCGACCATGCGACCTCGCGGGATGGCTTCCCGTGCGTCATCCGGGACATGGGGCACTGGTTTCCCCGTGCGTTGCGTCGCTTTTTTTGTCGCCATTGGGTCGATGCTTCAGAGCAAATATTAATTGTATATCACCTGCTCTCAAGGCTTCGACGGCGCACCGCGCGCTGTACGTCTGCGGTGCGCAGTGCCACATCACCTCGCCATTTTTGCTCGCCCCTCGCCTACCCCCCCGAGTTTCCCCTCGGTGTCGACGACTTGTTTTCACAAACTAACATGCTATTATTAATCAACTAATATATTACTAACAGGAGGGGCACGCGATGGATATTCGCCATGTAGGAATGCCCGAGGGCTTTCCGGTCGTCGCCCTGCATGGCATTCAAGGCACGAGCGACTCCTGGATTCCTGTCGCGACCGCATTGGGAGACGCATTCCATTTCGTCTTGCCCAACATGCCCGGTCGCGGCGACGCCGAATCGCCAAGCGGGCCAAAGGCATGCAGCGCCGACAACTTCGCGCGGATTGCCAGCCTGTCGATTGAACAGGAAGTCGGCGCTCGTCCTTATGCGCTGGCCGGCTGGAGCATGGGGGTATCGGTCATCCTCGAGTTGATGGCGCAGTTGGCGAACGGCACGGCACGTCATCACCCGCCGGCGGCCATTGTGCTGTTGTCCGGCACCGCGCAGTTGGACGAGGTTGCCTGGTTCAAGGCATCCGAACAGACCGCCCTACTCAACGAAATTCGGCACAGGCAAATGCGCTTGGGTCTGACGCACGCGGCGGATCCGCTCACTGTGTCGTGGACATGGAATGCGCTGAAGCGGATGTCCCACCTCCGGCATCTGGTGCACGTCGACGTGCCCACGCTGCTTATCCACGGCAGCGACGACGAAGACTGTCCCATCGAGCACGCACATCGCGTGCGAGAGGGAATTCGCTGCGCAACGCTGCAAGTGATTCCGGGCGCGCGCCACTCGATCCTGACGCAGAACACGCAAGCGGTCTGCGTCGCCATGCGCCACTTTCTCACGCAATACAGCACGGCATCCCGATGCCCGAGCACCCCGGAGACAAATTCATGAGGCTTGACGATTGCATCCACTTTTGTGCCCCCTCCCGACTGATCATCGAGCGTGGCTACCGTCAAAAGCTTCCCCATCTTTTGCAGCGCATCGGCTATCGGCGAGGATTGCTCGTCACCGATCGCTTCTTTTCGGATCGAACCCCTTGGGTGAACGACTACGTGAGCGCCTGCGAACGCCTCGGTATTCACGTCGATGTCTTTGCGGGCGGCCAACCCGACCCCACGACCGACCTGTGCGACCGTGCGACGGCCGAACTGCGCGTCCATCTTGACGGTCATCTGCCCGACCACATCGTTTCCCTGGGCGGCGGCAGCAACATCGATCTGGCCAAGGCGCTGTGCGTCACCCTGACTGCAGGGCGGCCCATTCGCGACTTCAGTGCCGGCATCACGAGCGATGCACCGGTCATCGACCACGTCTCGGTGCCCACGACGGCGGGCACGGGCTCTGAGCTGACCCCCGGCACCATTCTGTTCGACACGTCCACCGGTATCAAGACCGCCGTGATGGACAATCGGCTTCGCCCGGTCATCGCCGCCATCGACCCCGAACTCACCTTCACCTGCCCGCCCAAAGTCACGGCGGAATCCGGCATCGACGCCCTGACGCATGCGCTCGAGTCGTTTGTCACCCTTGACTCAAGCCGGTTCGAGCGAGGCGGCAACGTCGACCCGGGCTATAGCGGTCGCAGCGGCTTGACCATGATGTTTGCGCGCGAATCCATCCGGCTTTGCGCCCAGTATCTGCTTCGTTCCTATCAGGACGGACACGATGTCGAGGCACGGGTCGGCATGTGCTATGCGAGCGTCTATGCGGCGATGTCCTACGGCAGCGCAGGGCTGAATGCGGTGCATGGCATTGCTTACGGCGTCGCCGCTCTGACGCACCAATCCCACGGGGCGACGAATGCCGTTGTCTTGCCCTATGTCATCGACGCCCTGCGCGAGTCCCGACATGCCGAACTTCTGGAGGTCGCCCGAATGTTCGGCATTCAGACGGCCGACGAAGTCCAGGCGGTGCGCGCATTACCGCACCAATTGCGCGAACTGGTCGGCAAGCTTGGGATTCCCACCGATCTCAACGCGTTTGGCGTCACGCGGACATCGCTACAGGAATTGCTCACCGATTCGCTTGGCGTGACTCGGTTGGCGAAAGCGTTCCCGGTTGGGAATATTGAAGACAGCTATGCGGACATTATCAATAACGCGTGGCATAACCGTCTTCAAGACGAGACGACAGCGAGACTCGCCGCAGACTGAGCCTTTCTGCCCGGCGCTGTAGCGACGCAAAGACACCACTAGAATTCGGCCGGGCCTACCGGCCTCTTTGCGCCTCGATGTCTAACATGTTAGCTGATTATCAGCAACATACATTGGAGGAGACACAAATATGGATATGTCCGTCGCCGCTTCGCGGCTGGGTGTTGGGGTTGCCGCGCGTCTAGAGCGGCTGCCGATGACCCGCTACCAGAGAACGCTGTTCTCGATCATTGCCACCGCCTGGTTCTTCGATTCCATGGACCTGGGTCTGATGACCTTTGTTCTGGGGTCGATCAAGACGGAATTCGGCCTCTCGGCCTCGCAAACAGGACTACTGGCCAGCGCCAGCTTCCTTGGGATGTTTGCCGGCGCTGCAATAGCGGGCCTGCTCGCGGACAAATTCGGCCGAAAGCCGGTCTTCCAGATCAGCATGATTTTCTGGGGCGTCGGTAGTCTGATGTGCGGCTTCGCGCACAACGTCGATTCGCTGATGTTGTACCGGGTGGTGCTTGGCTTTGGCATGGGCATGGAGTTCCCCATCGGCCTGTCGATGGTCTCGGAGATCGTGCCGGCCAAAAGCCGTGGCAAGTATGTAGCAATCCTGGAAGGTTTTTGGCCCATCGGGTTCATCGTTGCCGGCGCGCTCTCTTACTTCATGCTTCCGGTCATCGGCTGGCGTGGCATTTTCATCGCCTTGTCGGTCCCGGCCGTGTTTGTGTTCGTCATCCGGCGCGTGGTGCCCGAGTCGCCTCGGTGGCTCGAAGACACTGGACGGATGACCGAAGCCTCGGACGTGATGAATAGCATCGAGGCCAAGGTGGAGAAAGCCTACGGACGCAAGTTGCCCGCGCCCACATCGACGCCGAGCGCGCCTCGCGCCCAAACCGGCAGGAAGGCGCTCTTCGCCGAGCTTTGGACCGGCATCTATGCCAAACGGACGGTCATGCTCTGGACCACGTGGTTCTTCGCCTTACTCGGCTACTACGGACTGACGACGTGGCTGGGCGCGCTGCTCCAACAGGCCGGCTATGAGCTGACCAAATCGGTTCTCTACACGGTCTACATCTCACTGGCGGGGATTCCCGGGTTCATGTTCTCGGCGTGGTTGCTCGAGAAATGGGGCCGCAAGCCAACGTGCGCACTGATGCTGCTGGGAAGTGCGGCAGCCGCATACCTTTACGGTCAGGCCGCTGGCACCAAGGCCCCTATCGAACAATTGATTGCCGCCGGACTGATGATGCAATTTTTCCTGTTCGGCATGTGGTCGGTGCTGTACGCCTACACGCCCGAGCTTTATCCGACCCGCACGCGCGCGACAGGCTCCGGCTTCGCGTCGTCCATCGGACGCGTCGGCTCCCTGGCGGGCCCCTTTGCCATTGGCGTACTGCTTCCCTCGTGGGGACAGGCGGGCGTCTTCACCCTGGGCGCCCTCTCCTTCGTCATTGCAGCGCTCGCCGTGTTGCTGCTGGGCGTGGAGACCAAAGGCCGATCGCTTGAAGACGTTTCGCATTGACGCGCTGATCGGCGGGCAATCCTGCCCGCCGATACCCCTTCCACGAGCGCCATCCGATTGATTTAAACGCAGGAGACAACCCATGATTACCGAGCGTCAATTGAAATTCCGAGAGCAGTACAAATCCGACATCAGCCCGATGTACAACGGCCTGTTGCACATCGTCGTGATGTATATCGTGGCCATCGGTGCAGTCGTCTATGCCGTCAGCCGGTTGCAGCATCCGACCTGGGAATGGCTGTTGATGATTCCGGTCTTCCTGGCAGGCAACTTCGTGGAGTGGTTCATGCATCGCTTCGTGATGCATCGTCGCGTGAATGTCTGGGGCTTGCGCGAGATTTACAACCGCCACACTCGCCAGCACCACCAATACTTCAGCGACCAGTTGTCGACGATCGACACGACGCGCGAATTTCGCATCGTCTTCTTTCCGTGGCGCGTGCTGATGACGCTGGGCGTTGGCGGCGGTGCCCTCGGCTATCTGACCTCATTGATCCTGGGGCCGAATGCCGGCTGGATGGTCTTTCTGACGATGGTCGGCCAGTATGTGATCTACGAAACGTTCCATTACTGCTGTCACTGTCATGAGAACTGGTTCGTGCGCAACGTGCCTTTCATCAATACGATTCGCCGGCATCACACCGCCCACCACAACATGGGCATCATGATGAAATACAACATGAACCTGACGTTCCCGATTGCCGACTGGTACATGGGGAGCAGCGACTTGCGTCGAGGCCTGCTCGGCCACCTGTTCAACGGCTACAGCGAAAAGCACATCAAGAGCGAGCTGAAGCCGATCATCGCGAAGTTCAGAGACGACCACTCGCAAGTTACTTTGGACGGCCCTATTCTCACGGCTGAAGAGCGCGAAGCGATGACGGCTATATGAGGTATTGATGTGCGTGGCAGCGGCGAGGGCGATCTCGCCTGAGTCGACCTGCGCCAGTAGATTGAGCGACATCCCGGAACAATGCGAATTCGCCAACCCGGCGGCGGCTCACGGAATCGCTGAATCGCACTGGCCAGGAACGACGTCTGCGACGACTGTCAGTGATCCCCACAGAGTACCCATTGCGCCCCCGCCGCGAACTTGTTCGGAGCAAACTCAATGATCTGATACTGAGCGATGCCTTCTCGGTAGAACGGATCCTGCGCCAACACGACATCCAACGCTTCCCGTCCTAGATTGCGCACCAGGATAACGCCGCCAACCCGAGGGACTTGAGGCCCCGACGCCACGAAGTGACCGGCAGCGTATTGACGCTCAAGATACTCGCGATGCTCCTGAAGGAACGCATCGATGTCGGCCAGCGGCTGAAGGTAATGCAAGAGAACAACGAACATTTTTCCTCCTGAAACGATCAGTGGAATTCTACCGAGAACCGGGCCTGCCTCATTTCGTTTACCTTCCGAACCGGCTCATCCACGTCCACACAGTTCGGATGAAGAATTCACCTTCGTCGATCCAACGACGAATTCCCGATATTCTCGCTTTGGCATGCAATACAAACACATCATGCTACACAGAAATAGTAGAGAACCCGCAATCGCCATTGCCGCGTGCATGCCATGCAAGAACGCGTGTGAAGCCGTGTCGCGAACCAGATAGCCAAACACGGCGACCCCTAACATTCCGCCGATCTGGCGCGCGGAATTAAGAACGCCGGATGCGATGCCTGCGCGCGACGCCTCCACCGATGAAAGTGTCACATTGGTCATGGTGGGAATCGTCAACGCGACGCCGCTACCCGCGATTAACATAGGTACGATCAGCATGCCGTAGCGCCCGTCGAAGCTTGCCAACAGCATCAGTAAATATCCACACGCGGCCAGCCCCAAACCAAGCACCATGATGCGACGCGCCCCAAGGCGGGTGATGAGCCTTCCTGCCACAATGTTTGCCGCGACCAATATGACGGTCATCGGCAAGAAAGCGAGTCCCGTCTGCTGAGGAGAAAACCGACACTGCGACTGGAAGAAAAGGCTCAGCACAAACACCAAGCCGTAATACGAGAAGTTCACAATCAGACCCGAAGCCGTTGAAGCCATGAACGTTGGCGCGCGAAACAACGTCATTGGCAACATCGGGTCTTGGGTGCGCCACTCGATCCAGACAAAGACAAACAGCGCGGCGATAGCCAGCAACAACCCCGATTGAACCCGCGTATCGCCCCATCCAAGGCTACTGGCTTCGATAAGGCTGGCAGTCATCGACGCTAGTGCAAACACCACCGTTGCCTGTCCGGGCCAGTCCAAACGCCGTCGGTGACCTTCCCCGTCAGGCGTTACGTAGCGCAAGGTCAGGTAAATGCCAATCAACCCGACGGGTAGATTGACTAGAAAAATCGAGCGCCAACCCAAATGCGTCACCAGCAGGCCGCCCAAGACCGGACCGGCGGCCAGTGACAGGCCTCCCACTGCCCCCCACCAACCCACGGCGCGGCCACGCTCCTCACCCGGTTGGAACGCCCTTTGTAGTATGGAAAGCGAGTTGGGCACCAGCATCGCGGCACCCACACCTTGAAGCAGCCGCGCGGCAACCAACCCGCTCAGTTCATCCGTGAGCCCACAGATGAGCGACGCCAATGTAAAAAGGATCAACCCCCAGGAAAAGGCGCGCCGCGCCCCAAAGCGGTCGCCCATCGCTCCGCTAGTCAACAGTAACGCGGCAAACGCCAAGGTGTAAGCGTTGACCACCCACTGCAACCCCGCAACATCAGTCGAAAATTTCTGTCGCAAGGCCTCCAGGGCGACATTGACAACGCTAACGTCCAACAGCACAACGACCAATCCCAAGGCGGAAGCCGCCAACGTACCACGCGACGAAGGTCTGGAAGAGAGCATGACGCACATCCTTGACGTAACAAACTGATGCCATGTTAGGCAGTCGATGTCTGTGCGTAAATTACCTATAATTGCAACTCAACCTGGAGAAAATGCACAGATGTTTGATTGGGAGAATTTACGTCATTTCCTGGCCGTCGCTCATGCAGGCACGCTTTCTGGCGCAGCGCGTGCGATGCACGTCGATCACGCGACGGTGAGTCGGCGATTGAACGCTCTCGAGGCTGAACTGCAAATGTCTCTGATTGAACGGCTGCCGCGCTCGTGCCGATTGACGCCCGACGGAAAGAAGGTTCTGGAACTCGCCAAGCATATGGAGACGGCTTCCTTTGACATTGCCCGACTTGCCCGCGCTCAACATGCCCCACTGGACGGGAAGGTCGCCTTGAGTGCGCCACCGGTACTGGTCGCCCACTTCCTGGCAAAACGTCTGGCCAGCTTGCGTGAGACGCACCCCGGAATTCAACTCTCTCTACTGGCCCAGGCTCAGCAAATATCCCTTAGTCGCGGCGAAGCGGACATCGCACTGCGGTTGGTGCGGCCCAAAGAGCCCAGCAATGTGGCGCGGCGCATCGGCCGCATGCCCTTCGCGCTATACGCGCACAAGGATTACGCGCGTACGGTGCCGCCGGCCGATTGGACGTTTATTGCTTACGACGCATCGTTGGCCGACATGCCTCAGCAACAATGGCTATTGAAGATTGCAAACGGCCGCCCGGTGGGATGCACATTGAGCGACATCAGCGGCCATCTCGCCGCCGCGCGCGGTGGCGCCGGTGTCGCGGGACTTCCGTGCTTCATGGGCGATACCGAAGGGGATCTGGTTAGGCTGGAACACGACGGAAGTGCGTTCGCGCGAGATATTTGGCTAGTAGTTCATCGCGACTTACGTCGATCAAAACCTGTCCGCGTGGTGATGGATTACATCGCGACCATCGTTTCCGAAACCCCGATGTTGACCATCTAGATGCCTACGCTACGAGTTGTAGCAGTCTTATGAGTTCAGAAGCTGATCAAGACGAGAATGCTTCCCTAAAGCAAAAGGCACCCGACATCAGACACAATAGATGCTTCGCAAACCGATCCGCACAATCGAAAGAAATCGCATGGGAAGTTGGCCTGCCCAGAGGGATTCGAACCCCCGACCGTCGGCTTAGAAGGCCGATGCTCTATCCAACTGAGCTATGGGCAGTGCGTGATGGCAGCGACAAGACGTCGCTGCCGGCGGGTCTTGCTGTGGCGAGATAACGCATCACGCCCAAGCAATCGACGATTATAGCGCACGCGCATGCCAATTTCATCGGCGTCGCTTCAGGAGATGTCCCCCTTTGCGTGCCGTCTCGTTCGCCTTTAGACTGGCAACGTGGAGGAGCGCGAGCATGAACGAAATCGAACGCGAACAACGCTTTGGCGCCCACAACTACGCGCCGTTGCCCGTCGTGCTCTCGCACGCCAAGGGCGTCTGGGTCTGGGATGTCGAGGGCAACCGCTATCTCGACATGATGAGTGCCTACTCCGCCGTCAGCCACGGTCATGCGCATCCTCGTCTGGTCGCCGCGCTCACCGCGCAGGCACAACGCCTCGCCGTCGTCTCCCGCGCCTTCTACACCGACCGCCTCGGCGCCTTCCTTGAACGGTTGTGCGACCTCACCACGCTTGGCGGCGCCCTGCCGATGAACACCGGCGCGGAAGCCGTCGAAACCGCCATCAAGGCCGCCCGCCGCTGGGGCTACAGCGCCAAACGCATTCCCGCCGACAAAGCCGAAATCATCGTCGCCGACGGCAACTTCCACGGTCGCACCACCACCATCGTCGGCTTCTCGTCCGAACCCGCCTATCGCGCCGACTTCGGCCCGTTTGCGCCCGGATTCGTGCGCGTGCCCTTCGGCGATATCGACGCCGTGCGCGCCGCCATCACCCCCAACACCTGCGCCGTCCTGTTCGAAACGATCCAGGGCGAAGGCGGCATCGTGGTCCCGCCCGACGGCTTCCTGCGCGCCCTGCGACAGCTCTGCACAGAACACAACGTGCTCATGCTGCTCGACGAAATCCAGTCGGGCCTCGGACGCACCGGCCGCTGGTTCGCCTATCAGCACGAAGACATCGTGCCCGACGGCGTCATGCTCGGTAAAGCACTCGGCGGCGGCCTGCTCCCTGTGTCGGCCTTCGTGGCACGACGCGACATCATCGACCTGTTCGAGCCCGGCAGCCACGGCTCGACCTTCGGCGGCAACGCCCTCGCCGCCACCGTCGCGCTCGAAGCGCTCGACGTCATGGCCGACGAAGACCTGCCGGGACACAGTGCCGAGATGGGGGAATACCTGCTCTCGCGATTACACGCGATTCACTCGCCGCTCATTCGCGAAGTCCGGGGCCGCGGCCTCTGGGCCGGCATCGAAATCGATCCCGCACGCGCCGACGCACACGACCTGTCCCTGCGCATGCTGCGCCGTCGCGTGCTCGCCAAGGAAACGCGCGCGACCGTGCTGCGCCTCGCACCGCCGCTCGTCATCGAACGCTCGGAGATCGACACCTGCATCTCCGCCCTCAAGGCCGTGCTGGCCGAAGCGGAAAACGAGGCCCGACACGAAGCCTGACGCGAGGCCAGGTCAGGCGCATGCGCGCCGGAGCGCTCGTGCATTCAAGCACCGCGCCCGTCAATGCGCCGACGACTTCGACCAGAGATTCATCACCAACACGCCCGCGATGATGAGCGCCATGCCGATCAGCGCAGGGGCATCGAGCTTCTGACCGAACAACACGCGTGCGGCGATCGAGATGAGCACGATGCCGAGTCCCGACCACATCGCATAGGCCACGCCCACGGGAATCGTGCGCAGCGTGAGCGACAGCATGTAGAACGCCACGCCGTAGCCCACGACCACCAGCGCCACCGGCCCGACGCGCGTGAATCCCTCCGAGGCCTTCAGCGCTGACGTGGCAATCACCTCTGCCACGATTGCCACCAGCAGGTACAGGTACGCCATCGACACTCCCTTTCCTCGAACACGCGGCCGACCATCATAACCGACGGGTTCGCCGCCTGGCCCCGCAAAATTCACTTGCCCAAGCGCCCCGCGTCGCGCTACAGTCACCATCACGGTGTGGCCAGCACACCGGCGTCGCTCGGACGGTTCCGGGCGCTTACGTTCCAGGATTCTCATGTCCAGCTCTCAGGGCTCGCGCAGCTTTACGCGCATCAATCGTCTTCCCCCTTACGTTTTCAATATCACCGCCGAGCTGAAGATGGCCGCGCGCCGCCGTGGCGAGGACATCATCGATCTCTCGATGGGCAACCCCGACGGGGCGACCCCGCCGCACATCGTCAACAAGCTCGTCGAAGTCGCGCAACGCCCCGACACCCACGGTTATTCGACGTCGCGCGGCATTCCGCGTCTGCGCCGCGCGATCACACGCTGGTACAAGGATCGTTACGACGTCGACCTCGATCCCGAGCGCGAAGCCATCGTCACGATCGGCTCGAAGGAAGGCCTCGCTCACCTGATGCTCGCCACGCTCGATCAAGGCGATACGGTGCTCGTGCCGAATCCGTCGTACCCGATTCACATCTACGGCGCGGTCATCGCGGGCGCGAACATCCGCTCCGTGCCGATGACGCCCGGCATCGACTTCTTCACCGAACTTGAGCGCGGCATTCGAGAAAGCCATCCGAAACCCAAGATGGTGATCCTCGGCTTCCCGTCGAACCCTACCGCCCAGTGCGTCGAACTCGAATTCTTCGAGCGGGTGGTCGACCTCGCGCGCAAGCACGACATTCTCGTCGTGCACGATCTGGCCTACGCCGATATCGTCTACGACGGCTACAAGGCGCCCTCGATCATGCAAGTGCCCGGCGCGCAGGACGTGGCCGTCGAATTCTTCACGCTCTCAAAGAGCTACAACATGGCCGGCTGGCGCATCGGCTTCATGGTCGGCAATGCCGAACTCGTCGCCGCGCTCGCGCGCATCAAGAGCTATCACGACTACGGCACGTTCACGCCGCTGCAGGTCGCCGCCATCGCCGCGCTCGAAGGCGATCAACACTGCGTCGAAGAGATTCGCGCACAGTATCAGCGCCGCCGCGACGTGCTCTACAAAGGCCTGACGGAAGCGGGTTGGGACGTCGATCTGCCGCGCGCGTCGATGTACATCTGGGCGCGCATTCCCGAACCGTATCGCGCGCTCGGCTCACTCGAATTCGCGAAGAAGCTGCTCGCGCAGGCCAAGGTCTCGGTCTCACCAGGCATCGGTTTCGGCGAGTACGGCGACGAATATGTGCGCTTCGCCCTGATCGAGAACGAGTCGCGCATTCGTCAGGCCGTGCGCGGCGTCAAGCACATGTTCCGTGAAGACGGGCTGGTGCACCCGACGGTCGCCTGAGCCGCTACGGCGTACGCCCTAAAGCAACGGGGAGTCCGAAGACTCCCCGTTTGCCTTGCCCTGATCGATGCCTACGCCCCCTATGCGGGCAACCACTCCTGCAGCGTCACTTCAATGGTGATGAACGAGAGGTTGCCGCCGCGCACGAAGCGCCCGGCGAACATGCGCCCGTCGGTATCGGCGACCATCCCGTGCAGCGTGGGAAGCTCGCTCACGGCTTCGGGCCGTACGTCGACCTCACCGAACACATTGAGGATTTCCACCCCGGGGCCGCTCACCCGCTGTTCGCGCCAGCCGTCGCCCGCGCGAAACGCCAGCCGCGCGTCGATCAGGCTTCCCACGGCACCGCGCACGATGGCGCGCGAGATGGCATGCTCCACACACAGCGCTTCGATGCTTTCCGTCAAGTCCTGATTGGGTTTGAGACGCGCCACGACCAACCTGCCCAGCGTGCCGTTCTCGATGTCGACCGGGATATCCAGTTCGGCGCTCATGAGAGATCTCCCGCGATGGGATGCAGCAGACGGAAACGCGTCTCCTCGTCATCCGCGCTCACGTAGCCGCCGCGCTCGAACAAACACAGGCGAATCACGACCGGCTCGTCGCCGGCCCACGTGTGATCGAGAATCAGATGGCCGCCATGCAACTCGCCGCTCGGGTCGGAAAATCCCGCATGGCAATGCAGCAGCGTGGCGCCGTCGGCCGTGCGGCCCACAGTGATCGCGCCACCGATCAGATCCACCTCCCGGATTTCGTCGACCGGTGCCCCATAGCCAAAGGGACGCTCCGCGTCGGCGGTGGTCTCGATCATGTGATACCGCAGACCTCGCGCGGTGCCCGCGCAGAAACGGCCGACGCCGCCACCATACGCATAGCGGGATAACGCTTCGCGTAAGGACTCGCCGAGATTCGCACCCGACCGGATCGTGACGCGCAGTTCGTGCTGCCCGCTCAACACGCAGTCTTCCACACGGGGTAACGTGGGGGCGCCTGCATGTCGATAGATCCGTGAAAGCGCAGGTTTCATAGTCGATAGTCTCCTTGCTCTTCGAGCATCGTCTTGATTTGCTTCTTCACGATCTTGCCGTAGCCCGATTTGGGCATGGCATTCCAGAATACGAAGCGCCGCGGCCACTTGTAGCGGGCGATACGCGCTTCGAGATGTCCGAGCAGTTCATCGGCCTGAGCGGCCATGCCTTCCCGGGCGACCACCACGGCAAGCCCGCTCTCGCCCCATTTGGGGTCGGGCACGCCAAGCACCGCGCACTCCGACACGGCCGGGTGCGTGAGCAACGCTTCCTCGATCTCGCGCGGATAGACGTTCGAGCCGCCCGAGATGTACATGTCCGACGCGCGGCCCGTGATGTACAGGAACCCCTGCGCATCGACGTGTCCGAGATCGCCTGTGTGAAACCAGTCGTCCTTGAACGCCTTGGCATTCGCCTCCTGATTATTGTGATATCCCATGAAGACCGCCGGACCGCGCACGCAGATCTCGCCCGACGCGAACGGCGGCTGACGCTCGCCACGCTCGTCGAGAATCGCCACCTCCATACCGGTACGCGGCACGCCGCAGGTGCCCACGCGCGCGTCGGGTGCGTCGTCGTCATCGGTGTGCAGCCACGGCGGCAACACGGTGATGTTGCCCGTCACCTCGCCCAGCCCGTAGTACTGCACCAGCACCCGCCCCAGCTTGCGCAGCGCATATTTCTGATCGGCGCGATACATCGGCGCCCCGGCGTAAATCACGAACCGCAGCGAGCGATGGTCGTAGCGATCGACGGCCGGGTCTTCGACCAGCATCTTGACGATGGTCGGCACCGTGAACATGTTGTCGACGCCATGACGCTCGATCGCCTGCCAAACTTGTTCGGCATCCATCTTCTCGCCCGGCAGCAGCACGCTGGCCGCCCCACGCGCCGTATTGACGATGGCGTGAATGCCCGCACCGTGCGAGAGCGGCGCCACCACCATCGAGCGGCTGCGATAGGTGATGCCGGGCATCAGGTCGGCCAGGTGATTCGTCACGACGAACGCCATCTGCCCATGCGAGAGCACGCCCGCCTTCGGATGCCCGGTCGTGCCCGACGTATAGAAGAACCACAGTGGATCTTCGTACTCGACTTCCGCCTCGTAGCCGGGCGCGCCTTGATGTTCCGTGACCAGCGTCTCGTAATGCAATTCCCCTGCGCGTGGCTCGCCCAGCGCGATCACATGGCGCAACGCGGGCGATGCGGCGCGCACGGCGTCGACGTGCCCCTCGAAGCCAGCGTCGTAGATCATCACGCACGCACCGCTCGATTGGCCCAGGTACGCCGCCTCCGGTGCGGTAATACGGAAGTTCGTCGGCACCCACACCGCGCCCAGTCGAAAGGCGACCCATGCACTCTCGAAGATGGGCAGGTTGTTGCGCGAGTGAACCAGCAGCTTGTCGCCCTTGCCCACGCCCAGTTTGCGCAGCGCATCGACGGCGGCGTTCACGCGCGCATCGATCTCGCCCCATGTGCTGACCTTGTCGCCGACGATCAGGCCGGGCTCGTCCGGATGACGTCGGGCAACGTCGGCCAGCAGGCGGCCGAGATTCATGACCTTCTTGAGCATGTCGCTCGTCTCCTCGTTCTTTTCGCTCAGTCCCGCCCGGCAAATGCCGGGCAGCCTGCCTCACCACCGTTCAAGCGAAGCATCAGCGCGCTTCGAGAATGCTCACGTAATTGGCCACTGCCGCACCGCCCATGTTGAACACGCCCGCGAGCCGCGCGTTGGGAATCTGCATCTCGCCCGCGGTCCCCGTCAGTTGCATCGCGGCCATCACGTGCATCGACACGCCCGTGGCGCCGACCGGATGGCCCTTCGCCTTCAGGCCCCCCGACGGGTTGACCGGCAGCAGACCGTTCTTCTCCGTCACGCCCTCGGCGACCAGGCTCGCACCCTGCCCCGGTTTGGCCAGGCCCATCGCCTCGTATTCGATCAGCTCAGCGATCGTGAAGCAATCATGCGTCTCGACCAGCGACAGATCCTTCAACGACACACCGGCCACCCCCAATGCCTGACGCCACGCATGCTGGCCGCCTTCGAACGCCAGCGGATCGCGCCGCGAGAGCGGCAGGTAGTCGTTGACCTGCACCGCCGCGCGAAAACCGACCGCCTTGGGCATCGTGCGCGCCACGTCGGCCTTCGAGATCACGAGCGCCGCCGCGCCGTCGGACACCATGGAGCAATCGGTGCGCTTGAGCGGCCCGGCCACGAACGGATTCTTCTCGGAGACGTTGCGGCAGAAGTCGTAACCGAAGTCGCGACGCATATGCGCGTAAGGATTCACCGACCCATTGCGATGGTTCTTCGCCGCGATGCCTGCCAGGGCATCGGACTGATCGCCATAGCGATCGAAATAGGCCTGCGCGATCGTGCCGAACACGCCTGCGAAGCCGCCCGGAATGTCGGCCTCTTCGCGTGCATACGAACACTTGAGCAGGACTTCGCCAACCTGCGGCGTCGCCAATTCGGTCATCTTCTCGAACCCGATCACGAGCACGTGGGTGGCCTTGCCCGCCTCGATGGACTGCAAACCGCCGTGCACGGCCGCCGACCCCGTTGCGCACGCATTTTCGTAGCGCGTGGCCGGCTTGAAACGTAGTCCAGGAATGCGATTGAAAACGAGCGACGACGGAAAGTCCTGGTACAGGAAGCCACCGTTGAACGTGCCGACGTGAATGGAATCGATCTGCTCGGGCGCGAGACCCGCGTCGTCGAGCGCGGCTTGGGCGACATCGGCCAACAGGACTTCGGCATCGACGTTATCGAGTTTTCCGAACTGGGAGTGGGCCCAGCCGGTGAGGCATGCAGCAACCATGAAGTGTCTCCGGAAAAATGAGGTCATCCCGCTCCGGTGAGCAATTTCAATGCCAGACCTGTGCGGCACAGCCCCGCCGTGCGTGGCGCACGAGCGCCCGCGCTCCATCGCCGTCTCGTTGCGTCCTCCTCGCCGCGTTCGCGTGCGTGGCGCACTCGCCGTTGACGTAAGCGTAAAGCCGCCGTCGATGGCCCATCAAGCGAATTTGTCGGCGCGCCGGGTCAGCGCTGTTTGCTGCACCGCAACGCGATATCTCGTACCTGAAACCCAGCGACACCTGTCGCATCGTTGTCGCCTGCCGCATGCGACAGGTGTCGCAGCACGGGCGGCCGATGCGACAGGTGTCGCACGATCTGTCGGGCAACCAAACAATGTCCGCGGCGCGGGAGGTCAACAATCCTTAATAACGTAAGGGTTTTCCCGTTCGAACGACGATCTGGCACTCGATTTGCGTAAGATAGCCAAGCCACTTGCGAGCCACTTCACGCTCGCCTTACGAGATGGCCGAGGCGTTGCAGGGCAACACGTCCGCCCACCTCGCGCTTCAGACGCAGTCACCAAACCTAAAAACAGGAGACATGCAGTATGAGCAACATGGATCGCCGCCACTTCATCAAAGTCGTGGCCGCCACGTCGGCCGCCGCCGCCACGGGCTTGTATCAGACGCAAGCGCACGCTGCCGAATTCACGCTGAAGTTCGCCAACAATCTTCCCGTCAGCCACCCGATGAACGTTCGCGCCAAAGAGATGGCGCAAAAGATTGCGGAGCAGTCGAAAGGTCGCATCGACTTCCAGATTTACCCGAACAATCAATTGGGCAGCGACAGCGACATGCTGAGCCAGGTTCGCTCGGGCGCCATCGACTACTTCACGCTCTCGCCGCTGATTCTCGGCACGCTCGTGCCCTCGGCGCAGATCTCCGGCGTGGGCTTCGCGTTCAAGGACTACGGTCAGGTATGGGCCGCGATGGATGGCGACCTGGGCGCCCACGTACGCAGCCAGATCGCAAAGACCTCGGTGTTCGCCTTCGACAAGATCTGGGAAAACGGGTATCGCCAGATCACCACCAGCAGCCGCCCGATCAATTCGCCGGCCGACCTCAAGGGCCTGAAGATCCGCGTGCCGACGAGCCCGCTGTGGACGTCGATGTTCCGCGCCTTCGACGCCGCGCCCACGTCGATCAACTTCTCCGAAGTGTATTCGGCCCTGCAGACGCACATCGTCGAAGCCCAGGAAAATCCGCTGGCCATTCTGACCACGGCCAAGCTGTACGAAGTGCAGAAGTACGTGTCGATGACGAACCACATGTGGGACGGCTTCTGGTTCCTTGGCAACAAGCAGAAGTGGGACAAACTGCCGAAGGACCTGCAGGCGATCGTCACCGCCAACGTGAACGCCGCCGCGCTCGCGCAACGCGACGATGTGCGCAAGCTCAACGACAGCGTGACGACCGAACTCAAGCAGAAGGGCCTCGTGTTCAATGCACCGAACAACGAGCAGTTCCGCGACAAGCTTCGCGCCGCCGGATTCTATGCCGAATGGCACAAGAAGTTCGGCGATGAGGCGTGGTCGATGCTCGAAAAGTACACCGGGAAGCTTGCGTAAATGGAAACGTTGACGATGACGGCCGAGCCGACGCACGCGCTTGCCCGCCTCTTCTGCCACGTCAACCGCGCGGTGATGAAAGTCACCGAAGCGGTTGCCGTGCTGCTGGTGGTGGCCGAGACGCTCATCCTGCTCGCGGGGGTGATCTCGCGTTATGGGTTCGACAATCCGCTCACCTGGTCGGACGAACTGGCACAGATCCTGTTCATCTGGTTATCGATGCTCGGTGCCGTGCTCGCGCTCGACCGGGGCGAGCACATGCGGCTGTCCGCCATCGTCAACAAACTCCCGGCGGCATGGCGTGACTGGTTTCAGACCATGGCCGCGCTCACGGTCTGCGTATTCGTCGCACTCATTATCGTGCCCGCGTATTCGCATGCCATCGAGCAGATGGACATCACCACGCCCGCGCTGGAAATTCCCGACGGGCTGCGCGCCGCGGCCCTGCCCGTGGGCGCGGTGCTGATGCTCATTGCCGCCGTCTCGCGCCTGGCGCGCTGTTCGAGCCTGCGCCAGCTCGGACTCGGTGTGCTGGTCGTGGCCACGCTGGGTGCCGCGCTCTGGCTTGGGCGCCCCGCGCTCATCGCCATGGGCAATTACAACCTGCTGGTGTTCTTCGTGCTGATCGTCGGCGTCTGCGTGGCCGGCGGCATTCCGATTGCGTTTGCGTTCGGGACGGCAACACTGGCGTATCTGGCGCTCGTGACCGACGCCCCGCTGCAGATCGTCGTCAGCCGCATGGACGAAGGAATGTCAGGCCTCATCCTGCTGTCGGTGCCGCTGTTCGTACTGCTCGGCGCGCTCATCGAAATGAGCGGGCTGGCACGCAGCCTGATCGAATTCATGGCCGCGCTACTCGGGCACGTGCGCGGTGGCCTGCAATATGTGCTGCTCGGCGCCATGTTCCTGGTCTCGGGCATTTCCGGATCGAAAGCGGCCGACATGGCGGCCGTCGCGCCCGCGCTCTTCCCCGAGATGCAGCGACGCGGCTCGAAGCCGGAAGATCTCGTGGCGCTGCTCTCGTCGACCGGCGCCATGACGGAGACGATCCCCCCGAGCCTGGTGCTCATCACGATCGGCGCCGTGTGCGGTGTGTCGATCACCTCGCTCTTCGTCGGCGGCCTGCTGCCCGCGGTCATCGCAACGCTGGCCATCGTCGTGGTGTGTTTCGCACGTTCGCGCAAGGAAGCGCCGAGTGCGGCCCGCCGCGCGCCGTGGCGCGTGATCGGCAAGACGTTCATCGTGGCCTTGCCGGCGCTCGCCCTGCCGATTCTCATCCGCACGGCCGTGATCGAGGGGGCCGCCACGGCCACCGAAGTCTCGACCGTCGGTATCGCCTACACGGTCGTGATCGGCCTGATCGTGCATGCGTTCAAGAAGCACCTGAACTTCAAACGTCTGTATCCGCTGTTGACGGAAACGGCCGCGCTCTCCGGCGCGATCCTGCTGATTATCGGCATGGCCACGGCCATGGCCTGGGCGCTCACGCAATCCGGGTTCTCCGCCGCGCTGGTCAGTCTGATGCATGGCATGCCCGGCGGTCAGGTCGGCTTCCTGCTCATCTCGATGGTCGTGTTCATCATCCTGGGCAGCGTGCTCGAAGGCATTCCGGCCATCGTGCTGTTCGGACCGCTGCTGTTCCCGGTGGCACGCTCCCTGGGCATTCATGACGTGCATTACGCGATGGTCGTAATTCTTTCGATGGGCATGGGACTGTTCGCCCCCCCGCTGGGCGTTGGCTTCTACGCTGCGTGCGCCATCGGCAAGACATCGCCCGACAAGGTTTTCAACCGGATGTGGACCTACATGGGCGCGCTGTTCATCGCATTGCTGCTCGTGGTACTCGTCCCCTGGATCTCGATCGGCTTTCTGAAGTAACGCAAATCCGCTAACGGTTTCGCAATCTCACCGACGGGCTCCGCCGCACTGCGGGCGGCGGAGCCCGGACTGTAAAAATCATTACATTTAGGAGTCCGCATTATGATGGGGAAAGTGGCGGTGGTGACGGGCGGCGGAATGGGCATTGGTGCCGCCATCTGCGAACGATTGATGAATGACGGCATGACCGTGGTGGTCGCCGACCTGAACGAAGGCGCCGCCGCCGAAACGGCGGAGAAACTGAGCGCGGCGGGCGGCACGGCGTGGGCGCTGGGCATGAATGTGGGCGACGCGGCGTCGATTGCCGACGGCTTCGCAAAGATTGCGCAGCGCCATGGCCGCTGCGACGTGCTCGTGAACAATGCCGGTATCGCCAAGACGTTTCCGTTTCTCGACTACCCACTCGATCACTGGCATCAGGTCATGGCCGTGAACCTCACGGGCACGCTGTTGTGCGGGCAGCACGCCGCACGACTTATGCGTGAGCAACGCTGGGGGCGCGTCGTCAATCTGGCGTCGGTGGCGGGCATTCTGGCCAGCGCCGGACGCACCGCCTACGGCACGTCGAAGGCCGCCGTCATCGGGCTCACGCGTCAGATGGCCATCGAACTGGCACCGTTCGGCATCACCGCCAACGCGATCGCTCCCGGTCCCGTCGACACGCCGCTCACGCAGGCACTGCATTCCGACATTTCGCGTCGCCACTACACGGAGACGACACCGCTCGGCCGCTATGGGCAGCCGCGTGAGATCGCTGGCGCCGTGAGCTTTCTCGCGTCGGACGATGCCTCGTATGTGACCGGCCATATCCTGCCGGTCGACGGCGGCTTCGTGGCCGCCGGCATTCTGGAAATCTGACGTCCCGCTTGTCTCTCGCGCCGCCTTCAGCGCGCGCTGGTGTCCGGCCCATCGGGCACCAGCCGAGCGCCCGGCGCGCGCTGCATGTCGCGCCACACCGCTCGCGCGTTCTCCACAAACGTCTCGACGCACGGATTGTGATTGTCGCGGCTCCACAGTAGCGCCACTTCCGCCACCGGGGCGTTGCGCAACGGTCTGAAAACCGCATTGCCGAACGCGCTCGTGCTGCTCATCGACATCGGCACCATCGCCACGCCCAGCCCTTCGCCCACCAGGTTGATGATGGTCTGCTGCAGGTTGGTTTCGAGCCGGATATGCGGCGAGAATCCCGCGCGACGGCAATGGTCGACGACCAGGTCATAGACAAGCGGCGCGATTTCACGCGGAATGCTCACGAACGACTCTTCGGCCAGTTGTGCGGCGTCGAGCACCCGCGCCTTCCCCAACGGGTGCGTGCGTGGGAGCACCGCCACCATCTCCTCGCGAAACACGGTCGCCGTATCGAGCCCGGTCAGGTCTTCGGGGCGATACATGATGCCGACGTCGGTCTGCCCAGCTCGCACGGATTCGGCGAGCAGATTCGGTAACGTTTCCGCCAATTTCATGTCGACGCGCGAATATGCGGCGGCATACGTGCGCGTGAGCGCGGGCAGGATGTTGTACGCCGAGGACATCATGAAGCCGACGGTGATCGCGCCATCCTCTCCCCGGCTCGCCGCCACGACGTTGCGGCGCGCCCGATCGACCGAGTTGAGAATTTCCACCGCGTCCTGATAAAGGCGAGTACCGGCGCGCGTGAGGCGCACGCTGCGGCGCGTTCGCTCGAAAAGCTGCACACCCAGCTCTGCTTCCATCAGCGCAATCTGGCGCGACAGCGGCGGCTGGGAGATATGCAATTGCTGGGCGGCTCGGCCGAAGTGAAGGGTCTCGGCGAGCACCACAAAGTACTGGAAATGGCGCAGCTCAATCATCTGATACCCCAAAGGTATTAATGGCGCATCTATATTGTATTGGATGTTATGACTGGGCAGTCGTATCCTGCATCAGCGGTTGGCCACCCGAGCTGGCTGCGACATAAAGAGACGTCAGGAATCGCCAGGCCACAAGCCACCGACGGCGCCCTTTCGTACCGATACGAGAAGGAGACAAGTCATGCCCGCTCACCTTGCTGTAGCGTCAGCCCCCGCTCGACCTGTCGGCCCCGCCGCCCCCCTCGGCGCCGCCACTGCCAGTACCGCCTTCAGCCACGTCACCGCGCTCGCCGAGCGCATCCATCGGGTACCGGCCGCCCCCGCCGCCGCACCTCAGATGCGCCCCGACTATCTCGCCATTGACGATCTGTGCGGCACCGACGCCCGAATGCGCGCGTTGCTCTCGCGCGGCAAGCGCTTCGTCGATCGCGGACTGCCGGTATTGATCCTCGGCGAGACGGGAACGGGCAAGGAGTTTCTGGCCCGCGCGCTGCACGAGTACAGCGCGCGGCGCGCGCAAGCGTTCGTCGCGATCAATACGGCATCGCTGCCGGAACATCTCGTCGAGAGCGAATTGTTCGGCTATCAGCGCGGCGCGTTTTCGGGCGCCCTGCCCGGCGGAATGAAAGGCAAGTTGCAGCAGGCAGACGGCGGCACGCTGTTCCTCGACGAAATCGGAGACATGCCTTATGCGCTGCAAACGCGGCTACTGCGCGTGCTCTCGGAGCAGGAAGTCACGCCGCTGGGCGCGAGTCGCCCGGTGCCCGTCAACGTTCAGCTCATCTGCGCCACGCATCAGGATCTCGCCGGTGCAGTGGCACAGGGCACGTTCCGCGAAGATCTTTACTACCGCATCGCCGTGGGTGTACTCACGCTGCCGACACTGCGCGAGCGCGACGACAAGCGCGAGTTGATCGCGCGCATGCTATGCGACGAGTGGCCGGGATTGCGCGCTGATCAGGCACTGGCTCGCGTAGCGCCGCACGTCTTGGCGTGCCTGCTCTCCCACGCGTGGCCGGGAAATCTGCGCCAGATGCGCGCCGCGTTGCGTTACGCGTGCGCGGTAATGGCTGGCAATATGCTGGAGATGGACGACCTGCCGCCAGAGCTTGTCATGCCGTCGCCGGCGCGCAATGTGGATGGCAATGTCGCGATGCGTGCCCTGGAAGCGCGAGATGTCGTGGCGTCGAGCCCCGTCGCCGCCCCGAACGAAGCAAGTGCGCAGGCATCGCCGCACGACCACCGAGAGCGCGACCGCATTCTGCAGGCGCTCGCGCAACACCGCTGGAACATTTCCGCAGCGGCACGCACCCTCGGCTTCTGCCGGGCGTCGCTGTATCGCAAGCTCAAGCAGTTGCGCATTCCGCACGTGCGCGATTGCGGCGACGCCCTCGGCGCGAGCCATTACGCGTAGCCGAACACGCGGCAAAAAACGCAGACAAAAAAAAGCGCGGCCAATGAGGCCGCGCCAAGGTTTGGAGACTTTTCACTCAACGCAAAAGTCTACTTCTCGCGGAACGTAGTATAGGGTCTGGCCTCCCGAATCATTCTCATCATTCGGCGCAATGCATTATTCGGCGACTCGCAATAGTCCGTAAAACGCTATCAACAAATGACTTTTTGGCGCGAGTCAATTGTTCACGCCTGTCGGCATCTCGGATTTTCCTCATCGCGTGTGCTTCAGTACGCGCAATGACGCGATCATGAGGTCTACCCGCACCGCCCCCCTACACCTCGCCGTATAGCCATCACAAAACCTCACCGATCGTGCAACGGAAGGTACCTTTATCGAAGGCATTATTTCGTTCGGCGCGTGACGTGGGTCAATGATCGCCATCGCGGAGATCACGTGTCGCTGGAACTTAACGCCTTGCCCCATGTCGCGTGTAGATCCAGTGCTGGCAATGCTTCGCGAGCGATGCCGCTTGCCCTCTGCACTGTGTCCCAAGCGCAACACACGTCGCTTGCGTGGTCATTTATCGCCTAGGCTTAATCAAGCCAATCCCTTATTGGACAACGCTTTTCGGCACATTCGGCGGATTCTTCCCGTATCTGAAATAGATTCTTGCGGATTCTGAAATAGGCGCGGGTCTCGCTCACTCATACACTGCCCCCTGTCAACAGAGCAGTGCCGATACTTGATCGGGTCCGCGAATGACAAACCGTCACCTCGACATGTTCTGTTTCGCCGCGTTCTGTTTACACGCGAATTCTGCGATTCGTGTCACGTTACTGGAGCTTAAACCATGAAAAAAACTCTTCTTGCCGCTGCCGTTGTCGGCGCGTTCTCCGCGAGCGCCCAAGCGCAAAGCAGCGTCACCCTGTATGGCTTGATCGACGCTGGCGTCGCTTACACCAGCAACTCGACGACCTCGACGGCTTCGGGTTCGAAGAACTTCCGCGCAACGAGCGGCCTGATCAACGGCAGCCGTTGGGGCCTGAAGGGCGCGGAAGATCTGGGTGGCGGTAACAAGGCCATCTTCGTGCTGGAAAACGGCTTCTCGATCAACAACGGCACGTCGGGCCAAAACGGCCGCATGTTCGGTCGTCAGGCGTTTGTTGGCCTGCAGAACGACAAGTTCGGCTCGGTGACGATCGGTCGTCAATACGACTCGCTGGTTGACTACCTGGCACCGCTGACCCTGAACGGTTCGTCGTTCGGCGGCACGATCGCAGCGCACCCGTACGATAACGACAACACGAACAACTCGTTCCGTGTGAACAACTCGGTCAAGTACTCGAGCGCCAACTACAACGGCCTGACCTTCGGCGGCCTGTATGGCTTCTCGAACAAGGCTGGCGATTTCGCCAACAACCGCGCCTTCAGCGCCGGCGTGAACTACGCGAACGGCCCGCTGACCGTGGCCGCTGCCTACCTGGAACGCCAAGGCAACACGGGCGCCAACAACACCAGCGGCGCAGTCGACACGTCGACTGGCGGCGACTCGGTGTTCAGCGCCTCGAAGCAACGCGTCTGGGGTATCGGTGGTAACTACGCCTTCGGCCCGGCAACCGTCGGCCTGGTGTACACCCACACGCAACTCCAAGGCCTGACCGGCCTGAACTTCAACAGCACCGCAGTTGCCTTCGGCAACGACGGCCTGAAGTTCGACAACTTCGAAGTCAACGGTCGCTACATGCTGACCCCGGCAGTCTCGCTGTCCGCCGCGTACACGTACACGATGGCCAAGCAAGATTCGACGGACAAGAAGCCGAAGTTCCACACCGTGACGCTGCAAGCCGACTACCGTCTGTCGAAGCGTACCGATGTGTACCTGACCGGTTCGTACCAGCACATCTCCGACAACGAAGGCACGGGCCTCCAAGCCGGTGTCGGCGCTGCCGGCGGTATGTCGTCGACCAGCTCGCAAACCGTTGTGGGCACGGGCATCCGTCACCGCTTCTAATCGACGCGGCGCGCACACCGGCGGCATGATGCCGGTGCGCCTGACATGAAAATGGGCAGCCTCGCGGCTGCCCATTTTTCATTGCGTCGATCGCGGTGCGATCAGAAGCCCAATCAGAACCGCGTTTCGCGCGCGGCGCGCAGGAAGTTGTCGAGCACCGGTGTGCAATCGAGATACTCCGGCCCACCCGCCCGGTGAAATTCCGGGTGCCATTGCAGCCCCATCACGAACGGCGCCTTGCGATAGCGAATGGCTTCCACCACCCCATCTTCCGAGCACACCGCCTCCACACTCAGGTCGCGCCCAAGCGTTCTCACCGACTGGTGATGGATCGAGTTGACGATCGGCACGTCGACCGGCCCCAGCATCTGCGCGAGCGATGACCCCTCGGGGAACGTCAGCGTGTGACGGTTGTGTTCGTAGGTATCGGTCACGTGTGGGATCGCGTCGGGCAGATCCGTAGCAATGTCCTGGTGCAGCGTGCCCCCAAATGCCACGTTGATGAGCTGGCAGCCGCGACACACACCGAGAATCGGCTTGCCCTGCTCCACGAACTCATGCAGCAATTCGAGTTCGTACATGTCGCGCATGCGATCGCCTTGCCATTCGTGGCGCGTCGCCACTTCGGAATAGCTGTGCGGCGAGACGTCCGCCCCGCCCTGCAACACCAGTCCGTCGAGATGCTTCGCGTAATCGTGCAGACGGATATGGCTCGGGTGCAGCAGCCCCTGCGTGTCGACCGTGGGAATCATGAACACCAGCACATCGCGCGACATCACCCAGTGCGCGATCGACTCTTCAAGGTACTGAAGCGTCTTGCTGCGCAGCCCCTTCGACCCCGGCTCCGGATGAAAGATGCGCGCTGAAATGCCGATCTTCAGGGTGCGCTGCGTGATGCGCTGCCCCGCGCGGTCGTACCACGCGCGAAATCGTGCCGACGTGATACGACGCAGCACCGACCACGGCGAATCGCCCGCCTGCAGGTACGACGGCTGGGTGCCCATCGAGGCAGGGCTGCCAGGACGCGCGGCACCTGGGCCGAATGTCGGCTGATGCGGCGGCTCGTCGCTGCCGGCACGGCCGGTCGCAGTCTCACTGCCCGTGCCACCGACGCCGCTGGGCACGCTGGTCGCTTCGCTCGGCTTTGGCGCCGGCGTGCCAATCGGATTACGGTCGGCCGCCACTTCG
>NZ_KB290528.1:71202-76746 GCF_000282835.1 Pandoraea sp. B-6
GCCGACGCCTGAACTGAGGGGCTCGTCGCCGAGGCAGGAGCCCCTGGCGGCGCCTCGGGCGCGGGCGCCGGACGCGTGAGCGTGTCGGGGTTCGCTGGCATGTTGCCCGAAGCCTCGGCCGTGCCCGCAACGGGTTTCGCCGTCGCATGAGACGTCGCCGTTGTCGGCGGCTCCACGTACTCGGACGCGCCCTGCGAGGCCGGCGTTGGCGACGTACCGGCGTCGGTGGACGGCGGCGTCTGCGGTGGCGTTGCGCTCTTGCTCGTATCGGACTCTGGCTTATTCGACGGCGGCGACGGCTGCGGCGATTTCGGATCTTGAGCGTCAGTCATGGTGGCGTTTGGATGGCGTCCGCGAAGGGGGAAAAATGGATGGACCACTGCGGCTGGCAAATTATCCCGCCGGCCTGATCCTGCCGCAACCGGGAAAGCCGATCGACCGCCAGATCCGGCACCCCGGCACCGGACAGGACTCGATGTACGATGAAACCACCCCGCCTCGGCGGGGTCGAACCACAATATCACGCATCGTGCGTATGAGCCCGCACGCTACGGGCGATGCAGCACGGCAGAGAGATAAGCGCGCGATGCGACAACTTAAAGAATCAATGAGCGACGTTTCCATCAATACAATGAAGACACCTGCCACATTCGGCGGCGATATTCGTTCAGGAGCCTGCAAGTGAAGCGTTTTCTGCGTCTGTGGCAAGTTGCGCGCCACGATTTCCGGGTTCTCTGGCACGCGGCTCGCGATCCGCGCCGCCCGCGCTGGTTGCTGCCCGCGCTGGCGCTGCTCGCCGTCTATTTAGTCAGTCCATTCGATCTGATTCCGGACTTTGTGCCCATCTTCGGCCTGCTCGACGATGTCGTGGTGATCGGGCTGGTCGCGCATTGGCTCATCAACCGTTTGCCCGAGGAGGTGCGCGAGGATGCGCGCGCCCACGGCGCCCACGGCTTCAGGCAGCGAGCCTGAGTCGGGACGTTGACGACGCCGTCGGCCATGAGCAACGGACCTTGGCCGAGTCTCCCCGAACGTTGGACCAGCGTCCGGCGTCCGGGAGCACATCGCATTGATGCCTGCTGGCGTTAGCGTCATTCGCCCCCACTCAGGGCATGAGCAACGTCGACCCGGTGGTTTTGCGCGCCTCGAGATCGCGATGGGCCTGGGCCACGTCGGCCAATGCGTAACGCTGATTGACCTCGATCTTGACCGCCCCCTTGGCGACGACATCGAACAGGTCGTTGGCCGTGGCTTCCAGGTCGGCCCGCTTGGCCGTGTAGCTGAAGATCGTCGGTCGCGTGAAGAACAGCGAGCCGCGCGACACAAGGTCGGCCGTGTTGATCTGCGCGACGGGCCCCGACGCGCTCCCGAAGTTCACCATCATGCCCAGCGGCCGCAGGCAGTCGAGCGAGCCGATGAACGTGTCCTTGCCGATGGAATCGTAGACGACCGGCACACCTTCGCCACTCGTGATCTCCTTCACCCGTTCGACGAAATTCTCACGCGTATAGACGATCGGATGGTCACAGCCATGCTGGCGCGCGAGCGCCGCCTTCTCATCGGAGCCGACCGTGCCGATCACCGTCGCGCCCAAGGCCTTGGCCCATTGGCACACGATGAGCCCCACGCCGCCAGCGGCCGCATGGATGAGGATCGTGTCGCCCGCCTTGACCGGGTAGGTGCGGCGCAACAGGTACTGCGCGGTCATGCCCTGCAGCATCATCGCGGCGGCCTGATCGTCGCTGATGCTGTCCGGTAGACGCACGAGCGAGGCCACCGGCATCACGCGGGCCTGCGAGTAGGCGCCACAAGGACGGCTGGCATAGGCGACACGGTCGCCCGCCTTGACGAGTGTCACGCCTTCGCCCACGGCCTCGACCACGCCGGCCGCTTCCATGCCCAGACCGGCCGGCAGCGGCTGCGGATACAGGCCGGTGCGGAAATACACGTCGATGTAGTTCAGCCCGACGGCGTTGTGGCGCACACGCGCCTCGCCCGGCCCAGGGTCGCCCACTTCGACGTCGACATACTTCATCACTTCCGGGCCGCCATTCTGTTCGATGCGAATTGCCTTGGTCATCCTCGCTCCTCTCACTCGTGTGAAGTGTGTTGTGAACTGTCGGTTCTCGGCGTCACGCCACCGGCTGCGCGGCCAGACGCACGATCAACTGCTCGAGCAGCATGCGCGCCGTGGCGCTGTTGGTCGCGCACGGCACATTGTGTACGTCGCACGCCCGCACGAGGGCGTTGATATCCGGTTCGTGCGGTTGCGGCGTCATCGGGTCGCGCAGGAACAGCACCATGTCGACACGCCCCTCCGCCAGTTGCGCGCCAATCTGGAGGTCGCCGCCGTGCGGACCGGAGAGCATGCGCTCGACGTCCAGGCCAAGCTCGGTGGCGATGCGTCCGCCCGTCGTGCCCGTTGCGACGAGCTTGCACTGGCGCAGCACGTCGACGTAGTCATGCGCCACCGCCAGAATGTCGTCTTTTTTCTTGTCGTGCGCGATGAGCGCAATCCGGACGCTGGGTACCGTCGATACAGTCATTGAAGCGATCTCAAAAAGGTTAAAACGTGCCCGGGTACGCGCCACCGTCAATCAGCACGTTCTGTCCGGTAATGTAGCCCGCCTGCGCGCTGCAGAGAAACGCGCAGGTCGCGCCGAACTCGTCGGGCTGCCCGAAACGGCGGGCCGGAATTGCGGCAGCCCGCTTGGTGCGGACTTCTTCGACCGTCTGTCCGCTCTTGGTCGCCGATGCCTGCAAGGTGGCCGCGAGGCGGTCGGTATCGAAAGCGCCCGGCAGCAGATTGTTGATGGTCACATTGTGCCCAACGGTCGTGCGCGCCAGTCCTGCGACAAACCCGGTCAGACCGGAGCGGGCGCCATTGGACAACCCGAGAATGTCGATGGGCGCCTTCACGGCCGACGACGTAATGTTCACGATGCGGCCGAAGCCGCGTGCCATCATGTCGTCCACGCACGCCTTGATCAGTTCGATGGGGGTGAGCATGTTCGCGTCGAGCGCGCGAATCCAGTCGTCGCGTTGCCAGTCGCGGAAGTCACCCGGCGGCGGGCCACCCGCGTTGGTCACGAGAATGTCGAGTTGTCCGCACGCCGCCAGCGCCTGCGCGCGCCCCTCTGGCGTGGTGATGTCGCAGGCCACGGCGGTCACGCTCACGCCCGTGGCCGCGCGAATCTCGTCGGCCGCCGCGTTGAGCGTCTGCGCCGTGCGCGCGACGATCACGACGTTCGCGCCCGCTTCGGCCAGGGCCCGCGCGCACGCGCGCCCCAGCCCCTTGCTCGCGCCGCAGACCAGCGCGGTGCGCCCCTTGATTCCCAGATCCATGTTCAGCCTTCAAGACAAGTGACACGTTGGACAACGGCGGGGACACCGCCGTCTTGCAGCGATTCTAAGGGAATCGTGCGCGCGCCGCTTTATGGGGGCAATCGCTTGGGCAATCGGCACGGGCCGACACCAAAACCCGGACCGACGGCGCCCGCATCGGCTAAAATCGCGGCCATGCGGGCCACACCGGCCCTGCCCCAGATTGCCAGCCATGAAACAAGATCTCCGCTTCCCGAATCTCTTTATCTGCGATCACCCGCTGATCCAGCACAAGCTCTCGCACATGCGCGACAAGGAAACGTCGACACGCACGTTTCGCGGCCTGCTGCGCGAGATCACCTTGCTGATGGGCTACGAGATCACGCGCGACCTGCCGCTCACGACCGAGCGCATCGACACGCCGATGGTCGCCATGGACGCGCCCGTCATCGCGGGCAAGAAACTCGCGATCGTGCCGGTGCTGCGCGCCGGCGTGGGCATGAGCGACGGCCTGCTCGATCTGGTGCCGTCGGCACGCGTCGGTCACATTGGCGTGTATCGCGACGAGCAGCATCGTCCGGTCGAATATCTCGTGCGCCTGCCGGATATCGCCGAGCGCCGCTTCATCCTGTGCGACCCCATGGTGGCGACCGGCTATTCGGCCGTGCACGCCGTGGACGTGCTGCGCAAGCGCGGCGTGGCTTCGGAAAACATCGCGTTTCTCGCCCTGGTGGCCGCGCCCGAAGGGGTGAAGGTGCTGCATGACGCGCATCCGGACGTGAAGCTGTATGTCGCGTCGCTCGACGAGCGTCTGGACGATCACGCCTACATCATTCCGGGTCTGGGCGACGCGGGCGACCGCCTGTTCGGCACCAAGAACTGACGCAGGCGGCTCTCACGCCCCGGCCCGCCGGTGCCGGGGCGACCCTCCCCGCCCTACCGCTCTCCCCGGCGTCCCCGGCCCGGGCGCCGCGTGGCCATCGCCACGCCAACGGCTGCCAGCCCCATCCCTCCCCACGCGAGCGGCGGCATGTGCTCCCCGACCATGAGCCACGCAGCAAGCGCCGCTGACGGCGGCACCAGGAAAAACAACGCCGAGACACGCGACGCTTCGCCACGCCGGATCATCGCCAGCAGCAACGAAATCGCGACGATCGAGTTGCCGATCACGAGGTAGACGAGCGCCGCGCCGAGCTGCCACGTCCATTCGATGTGCATCGGCTCCAGCCATGCGGCGAGCGGCAGCGTCGCCGCGAAGCCCACGGCGTATTGCACCAGATTGGACGTAACCGGGTGCTGGCCCACGCCGAAGCGCTTTTCGTAGAGCGTGCCGCACGTGATCGCGCCAAGCGCCACGAACGTCAGTACCAGCCCCAGCGCGGAAGTCGCCTCCACCGCCGAGCGCGCCACAATGACCAGCGCCGCCCCCGCCAGCCCCAGAACCAGTCCGACCCAGTTCAGCCCGCTCACGCGCTCGCCCACCAGGTGCGGCACGGCCAGCGCCACGAGAATCGGTTGCAGCGAGGTGATCAGCGCCACGCTGCCGGCCGACACGCCCAGGCGTAGCGCCAGATACGTCATGCTGAAGTACAGCGCCTGAATGAGCAGACCGATGACGACGAGATGGCCCCAGGCGGCCACGGTCTTCGGCAATGGCGGGCGCATGACGAGGGCCAGCGGCGCGAGCAGAACAAGCACCAGCCCGTAGCGAAGCGCGAGGAACGTGAGCGGGTCGGCATAGGTCAGGCCGATCTTGGCGACGGTAAAGCCGACCGACCAGAGAAACAAAAAAATCAGCGGCGCGGCGCCCAGCCACAACGGGTCGTGGGCGACACCGGTACGCACCGGTTCCAGCGAAGATTTCAGCGACATGAGGGGACGAGCGTTCGATGTAGGGGAGGCGGTGCCGGCGATACGTCAGTGGCAAGGCGTGCGCCACTCGCCACCGATCGTCGGACGGGGGTGTTGTCGCGGCGGCAGACAAGCCCGGTCATCGCCGCCTGCTGCCGCCGAGAATGCTGCCCAGCACGCCGCGCACGATTTCGCGGCCCAACTGGCTACCGATGGTGCGCGCCGTACTCTTGACCATCGCTTCGACGACCGTATCCTTGCGCCGCGAGCCGCCCGCACCGCCCAGCAAACCGCCGAGCGAGTCCCTGACCGCGTCGAGCAGGCCACCGCCGGCCGTTTCGCCGGTGGTCGGCGGCGCGTCCGGCGCCT
>NZ_KB290529.1:0-6428 GCF_000282835.1 Pandoraea sp. B-6
CGTCGCACGCGCGCTCGCACGCAACGACCGCCTCGTTGGCATCGCGCGCCGCGACCGTCATGCGGGCCAGTGCGGCACGCAGGCTGGCTTCGCGGCGCTGGGCGAGGGCCGCCAATGCCGCGAGGCCCTCGTCGTCCGTCAGTTCGCGAGATGTTCGAGCCATGCGCGCGTGTCGTCGAATGGCGCCACGTCGTGCTGCGCCTGACAAAGAAAGGCACGGATGTCCGGGGCCCGCGCGAGCGCGTCGTCGGTCTCCGGATCGTTGCCCGGCTGATATTCGCCAACGCGTACCAGCAACTCAACCTGCGCCGCCAGCGCCATCGCGCGCCTGACACGCGCCGCCGCATCGACATGCGGCGCGTCGGTCACCGCCGCCATCACCCGCGAGAGGCTCCTCGCGACGTCGATGGCGGGATAGTGATTTTCCTGCGCGAGACGCCGCGACAGCACAATGTGACCGTCGACGATCGAACGCACCTCGTCGGCGAGCGGCTCATCCAGGTTGTCGCCTTCGACGAGCACCGTATAGAACGCGGTGATGCTGCCGCGCACGCCGGTCCCCGCGCGCTCCAGCAACCGGGGCAGACGCGCATAAAAGCTCGGTGGCAACCCGCTCGTCGCGCCAAGCGGCTCTCCCGCCGCCATCCCGATATCGCGCACGGCGCGCCCGAAGCGCGTCAGGGAATCCATGAGCAACAGCACGTCTTTGCCGTCGTCGCGAAACGCCTCCGCAATGGCCGTCGCGGTGTAGGCGGCCTTCATCCGTTCGAGCGCGGGACGATCGGATGTCGCGACGACGCAGACAGTCCGTGCACGCGCCTCAGGGGTGAGGGCCGTCTCGAGAAACTCGCGCACCTCGCGCCCGCGCTCGCCGATCAGCGCCACGACGATCACATCGGCCTGCGCACCCTGGCACATCATCGCCAGCAGCGTGCTCTTGCCCCCCCCCGCCGCCGCAAAGATGCCCAATCGCTGGCCACGACCGCAGGTGAACATGCCGTCGATCGCGCGAATGCCGATGGGCAGGCACGTGGACACCAGCGCACGCGTCATCGCGGGCGGCGGCTCCGTGTCCAGTGAACGCCATGCCACGCCGGACGTCGGCGTCTCGTCGGCCGCCGCACGGACCAACGGCCGCCCCAGCCCATCGAGCACCTCGCCAATCAGGTGATCGCCGACGGCCACGCGCGACGACCTTCCCAGCGCCTGCACCAGCGCGCCATTGGCCACGCCGTTCGGCTCGGCATACGGCGCAAGCCAGACATGCCGCCCCTCGACCGCAATCACCTCGGCGTCGAGCGACGGCGAGACCACGCGGCATTGCTCACCGAGCGCCGCGCCCGGCAATCGGGCCCGCATCGCATTCGGGGTGATCTTGTCGATACGACCGTAGCGCGCATCACCGCCGGACATCCGCCGCCACTCGTCACACGCCTTGCGCCGCGCGTCGAGCGTTCGACGAAGCCCATCGGCGATGCGTGTGGCGTCCGGGCGACGCATCTCAGTAGGTTCCCTGCACGTCGATCGTGCCCAGCACCCGCACATGCGGCTCGTCGGCCACTTCCTGGAACGACAACACCGCCAGATCGGCGCGCTCGCGCTCGACGAGCTTGCGCAGAAAACGCCGAACATCCATGGCGGTGAACAGCACGGCTGGCGTGCCGTCATGCGCGGTCAGTGCGCCATCGATGGCGTTCAGAATCGCGTCGGTCTGCGTGGGATTCAGATCGGCATAGGACCCCGACGCCGTCTGCCGCACGGCGGCGCGCACGGTGTCTTCGATGCCGCGTCCCACGTTCCACCCGGTGATGTGTTCGGTGCCCCGTCGAAAGCGCCGGGTGATGTGACGTCGCAGGCTGAGCCGCACGTACTCGGTCAACATGATCTGATCGCGCTCACGCGGGGCCCATTCGATCAGGGCCTCGAACACGCGCCGCAGGTCGCGAATCGACACGCCCTCGGCGACCAGTCGCTGCAGGACTTCCGCCGTCCGGCTGATCGGCAGTTGGCGTTGCAGCTCCTTGACGAGTTCGCCGTAGCGATCCTCCATCGCATCCATCAGGAAACGCGCTTCCTGCACACCCAGGAAATCGGCGGCATGCGCGTCGATGACCAGCGACACGCAGTGCGCCACGCGGTCCGCGCCCACGATCACGGTGCCGCCTCGCGTCTGCCACGCCTGGCGTTGCGCGTCGTCCAGCCAGAAAAGGATCTGCCCGCCGAACGGCAACGGCATCTCGCGCGGCGCACCGGCGTCAAGGCTGCGCAGCGCGGGCATCGGATGCGCCGCGTCGTGCTGCGCCAATGCGGCGTCAGGGGCCACATTGATCGTCATCACGCTCTCGTGATAGAGCTGAATATCCAGCGTCTCGCCCGGCAGGCCGGCGTCGACGACCACCTGTACCTCGGGCATTGGCACGCCGAACTGCTCGAACTTCTGATCGCGCAGGGCATTGATGCGCGCGGCGAGCACCGCGGTGCCGCCCGCTGCCTCGGCCAGCGCGGCCCCCACCCGTGCCTGCAGCGGCTGCGCGCCAGGGCGTCCCGGTTTCGCTTGCACTCCGCCGGCGTCTCCCTGCGCGCCGTCCTTGTCCCCTTGGCCCTCGCCCCCTCTGCGCCCTGCCCACCACGCGGCGGTCCCCGCCAGCGCCGCGAGCAGGAGGAAATAGTGCATCGGGAAGCCAGGGATCAGACCGAAGAGCACAAGCACCACGGCCGCCAACGTCAGCGAGCGCGGCTGTGCGGCAAGCTGATCGGTGAGCTCGCGCGCCAGGTTGCGACGTTGCTCGCCAGGCACCCGCGTGACGATAATGCCTGCCGTCACGGAAATGAGCAGCGCCGGGATCTGCGACACCAGCCCATCGCCGATGGAGAGAATCGCGTAGATCGCCGCCGCATCGCCCGCGCTCATGCCGCGCATGAAGACGCCGACTCCGATGCCGCCCAGCAAGTTCACCACGATGATGACGAGGCCGGCGATGGCATCGCCCTTGACGAATTTCATCGCCCCGTCCATCGCGCCGTAGAACTGGCTCTCCTTCTGCACGATGCGGCGCACGCGCTTGGCTTCGGCTGCGTCGATGGTGCCCGCGCGCAGATCGCCGTCGATGCTCATCTGCTTGCCGGGCATGCCGTCGAGCGAAAACCGGGCGCCGACTTCGGCCACGCGCTCGGAGCCCTTCGTGATGACGATGAAGTTGACGACAGTGATGATCAGAAACACGATCATGCCGACGACGATGTTCCCGCCTGCAGCGAAATCGCCGAACGTGTAGACGATGTCGCCCGCGTCGGCGCGCAGCAGAATCAGGCGGCTGGTGCTGATCGTGAGCCCCAGCCGAAACAGCGTGGTCATCAGCAGTACGGACGGGAACGCCGAGAAATCGAGCGGCTCGTTGATATAGAGCGCCACCATCAGCAGCAGCAGCGACAGGCCCAGATTGAGCGCGATGAGCAGATCCATCACCGACGGCGGCATCGGGATGATGATCATCAGCACCGTGACGAGCAGCAGCGCGGCCAGCACGATGTCCTGCCGGCCGGCAGCGACGCGAAGCCAGGGCAGCAGGCGCGTCACGGGTAAACCTCCTGCTGCTGCCGGGCATCGATTCGCTCCAACAGGCGCCGCATGCGGCCGAGGCAAGCGAACCAATCAACGGCCTGTGAGTTGCCGCTCGCCGGCGGTGTCGCGATCAGCATCGGGCGCCCCTGCGCCACGCATGCCCGCACGGGAATGCCGAGACTCCACTCCGGCGCGCAGGTTTGCAGCAACATGGGCAACCACCGCTGCGCGCGGGCGGCGCGATCGATCAGCGTCAACACCAACGTCACGCCCTGCGCATCGACCTCGATCATCAGCACGCAGGGTGCGAGCACCACGCGCATGCGAGGGGCCACACGTTGCGGCGGTAGCGCCAGCAATTCGAAGAGCTGCTCGAGCTTGCGTTGAGTCTGGGTGTCCATCGGCGATCTTGCGTTGGGAACGTGCTGGCGGCGCACGCGCGGCTCGGAGGGCGCTCAGGTAGCGGCAGCGGGCATGGTCGCGCATTCACGGCCGCGAGGGCTATCCGGCGCATACCTGAATTTCACGGCGGGCGTTCCGACGAGGGGCCACCATCGTCACAGCATCATGCGCAGGCGATGTGCCCAATTCACGATATCGGCCACGTTGTGTGCATCGAGCTTGCGCATCATGTTCAGCCGGTGGGTCTCGACCGTCTTCACACTGATCGACAACAGTTGCGCGATGTCGCGATTGCGTTGCCCTTCCGCGACCAGCTTGAGCACCTGCCGCTCACGCAGCGTCAGCAGCCGCTCGGGCATCTCGACCGCACATGGGCGGGGCACGTGGCGCGCGCCCGCCGGATCGTGCATGCCACCGAACACGGCCGGATCGACGAAGCGCTCGCCACGAATGACCTGGTACGACGCGTGGATCAAGGTCGTGCGAGGGCTGCTCTTGAGCACGTAAGCCGCCGCGCCGGCTTCCAGCGCCTGGCGTGCCCGCTCGCTGTCGTTGCTGGCCGAGTTGACAACGATGCGCAGGTCGGGCCAACGCTGGGCGCATTGGCGGATCACGTCCACGCCGTCCATGCCGGGCAGGCCCAGATCCAGCATCATCAGGGTCGGTCGATGCACCACGCAGGCCCGGTAGACATCGAGCCCGTTGACGACGCGGGCAAGCACACGCCAACCGAGATCGTGCTCGATCAGGCAGCAGAGTCCGTCGGCCAGTAACTCGTGGTCTTCGACAACGACGACACCGATACACCCCGTCATTCGCAGCTCCTCGACAGTTGGTCATAAGCACTCACGCAAGCACTCATACGGATTTTTGTTCACTTTCTATCGACTTCGGGCCACTTGCGCGAATCTTGTGCCTTCGCCTGACGTCGGACGTGGGAAAGCCCCCCAAACCACGGCGCCCGAGCGTCACTTCAGGTCTGCGCCGGATTGTGCCGGCACCTCAGCGCTTGATAATGAGGAATCTTGTGCGCCGCCGTGTCGATCGACGGCGACCCGTGATGGCGTATGCCGCCGATGTCGCATGCGCTTTGTTCCCCGTGCCCGTGCACTGCCTCCTTCAGATACCTATGCGTTTGCCATTTGCGCTTGCCGCGCTCGACTGGATTGCCTCGCGCGACGTACAGGGCGCGCGCCTTGCGCTCGATCTCGACGGCCAACGCGGCTGGACGTGTCGAGTCGACGGCGGCTATTGCGTCGCGACGGCGCTGACACTGCCGCCGCACGACCCTATGCAAGTCCATCCCCATGCGCAACCGCTCGCCGCCGCACTCGACGACGACCCGGCGCTCGCACGCTGGCTCTTGCGGCTCTCCCTCGTGCTGGCCGGTCAGCCGGCGTTGCGCGACGACAGCCTGTGCCTTGCGAACGACGTCCTCTGGTGGGTCCACCGCTTCGACGCCGGCGAACCGGCCGCACGCGTGGAAGCGCAGCTTCGTCGCCAACTGCTGGCCTGCATGATGGTGACGTCGCAGGGCACGCGCGCCGACGCGGTGCCACCTGCATTATTCACGCCGCACGCGTCCGGTCGCCCGGCCGGGGCGGCAGACGCCAGCCGCCGTCTTCATACGCTGCGCCGCTGCTGACCATGCCGCCTTCCTTCACTTCGCGCACCGTCGCCCTGCTTGCCGGGAGCCTGTGCGTCACGCTGGCCACCGCGTCGTTTGCCGCGCCCCTCACGGCGCATGCGCCCCGGGTCTCACCGGGCACGCCGGTTTGGCGCGGCGGCCCGTTCGTCTTCCAGAGCGCAGGCACGCCTCTCGCGGAGTTGTTGCGCGACTTCGGGGCGCACCACGGCATTCCGACCGTTGTGAGTCCTCACGTCGCCGATCGCTTTATCGGCACGCTACCTGCGGGTGCCGCTCAGGCGACCCTCGACGCCCTATCGGAACGTTATCGGCTTTCGTGGTACTTCAACGGCCAGACGCTGAACGTCTATAAATCCAGCGAGGCAACGCGGCGCGTCATGTCCGTGCGTTACGCCTCGCCCAACGACTTGCTCGGGCACCTGCGCAATGCCGGTGTGCTGCACCCGCGGCACTGCGTGGCACGGGCGATTCCGGCCACTCACGCGCTCGAAATCGCCGGCGTTCCCGCCTGCATCGAGACGGTTGCCATGCTCGCAGACCACCTCGAACGCGACGCCCGCGATCAGCAGGAAAGCGAAGAGACCATCAAGATATTTCCCCTGAAATTCGCGACGGCCGACGACACGAGGTACTTTTATCGCGGGCAGGAAGTCGTCGTGCCGGGCGTTGTCAGCGTACTGAAGGATTTGATTCTCGGCGCCGGCCCGCTCGGTGCCACTGCGGCGGCGTCTGCCTCGCCGGGCGCGTCGGCCGGCGCCGGCCTTGACGCCCGCCTTCCCCCCGCCACCGGCTCCCGCTCCGGCCCGCCGCGCTTTT
>NZ_KB290529.1:6438-18851 GCF_000282835.1 Pandoraea sp. B-6
CTTTTCCGCCGATCCGCGTCGCAATGCGGTCATCGTGCGTGAGCGGCGACGCAATCTGCCGATCTATGGCGACCTGATCGCGCAGCTCGACATCCGGCCCCGCCTGGTCGACATCTCGGTGGCGATCATCGACGTCAACGCCAGCGATATCGCCGAACTTGGCGTCGACTTCTCCGGCAGCGCCCGGCTGGGTGGCTTCGGCGCCGTGTCGCTGAACTCGCAGACACAGAGTGGCGACTCCGGCACGTTCACGACATTGGTCGGCGACACCAACAAGTTCATGGTCAATTTGAGCGCGCTGGAGCGAAACTCCAAGGCGCGCGTTCTATCCCGCCCATCCATCGTCACGCTCGACAATATGCAGGCCGTACTCGATCGCAGCGTGACGTTCTATACCAAGGTCTCAGGCGAGAAGGTCGCCAAACTGGAGAGCGTGACGTCGGGATCGCTATTGCGTGTCACGCCGCGACTCGTTCCGCAGGAAGGTGATGGTCGCGAGCAGGTGATGCTCACCCTCAATATTGAAGACGGCGGCGAAGTGCGCAGCGAACGCAACAGCCGCAACGAGGTCCCGACGATCCGCAACTCCTCGATTTCGACGCATGCCACGCTCCAGGCGGGACAAAGCCTGCTGCTCGGCGGCTTCGTGCAGGACGCGCAGCACGAGCAGGAGCGCAAGATTCCCCTGCTGGGCGATCTGCCGCTCATCGGCCGCCTGTTCAGTTCGACGAGCAACCGGAGCGACAGTGTCATGCGTCTGTTTCTGATCAAGGCCGAGCCGGCGGCCGACCTGCCGAGCGCATGAGCATGCTCACGCTCACGCTGCTCGACGGCCCCCTCGCCGGACGACCCATGCCGCTACCACCGGGCACACTCACGATCGGCGACAGTGATTCCGATATCGCGATGACGCTCGATCATGGCGCCCAGATCGCGCTGGGCGTCGACGACGATGGCGTTCGCCTGCTCACGCCGGCGCCAGTCTGGGTCGACGGCGTGCCCGTCGCCGCATCGGATGATCGCGCGGCCGACACGCTCAGGCTCCCGCTGCATACGGCGATCGATCTTGCCGGCCTCGGCATCTGGCTCGGCGACGGCAGCGAAAGCGCTCCCGCGCCCATGCCAAAACGTCCAGAGCGGCGTCCCGAGCACACGGCATCGCCTCGCATGACCCTCGCGCCCGAATCCCCCCAAGCGGCCGAAGCCCCTGCGCGGCGCGCTCGCGCCCAGACCGCCTGGATCGCAGTCACGGGACTATCGCTACTGATCGCGGCGGCGGACGTCGCGATCTGGCGCACGGGAACCGCCAACGTCATCGCCGCGCCGCCACCGCCCGATGCGCTCAAAGCGCTCGCGGCACGCGTCGCGCCCCGCGTCGTGCTGGATCACAGCGGCAATGCGGTACGCCTGTCCGGTGGCTGCATCGACGACGACGCGCTTGCACGACTGCGCGCCGAGGCGCGTTGGCTGGGCAAAGCGTTGAGCGACGAGACCTGGTGCCCCGCGAATTCCATACAGACAGTGCGCACGTTGCTACGCTTGCACGGCTTCGGTACCGCACAGGTGAGCGTCACGCCGGACGGCGAAGTGCTCATCGGTGCGCCGACGGTCGCCGACGCCCGCTGGCGCTCAGCCGCCAACGCGCTCGATGCATTGGCGCTGCCGCATGGCTGGCGCGTGGCAGAAGGCACGGCCAACAGCTTCGAGCGGCTGTTGAAGACGCTACGCGACGCCGGCCAGTTGCGCGGCATCGATATCGCACGCGATCGCAACGGATGGCGGCTTACCGGGGCACTGACCGTGGGACGCCAAGCGTCGTTGAAGGGGATCGTCGACACATGGAACACCGGTGACAACGCGATGCCCGTGCGCATCGAGCCGCTTCCGCCACAGATCCCGACGCTGGTCGAAACAGGCTTTTCCGCGCCGCTCGTGAGCATAGGTGGCTCGCCCAACGCGCCGCAGATCACCCTCGCCGACGGCACGCGCCTGGCGCAGGGGGCGCGTCTGCCCGGCGGCACACGCGTGATCGCGATTCATACGGGCGGCGTGTCGATCGGCTCGCACGACCGGCTTTTCTACTTACCCCTGTCTCCGGAGACGCTGTATGACGATTCGCCTGACCCAGCTTGAAGACCGCCTCGCCGCCGCGCCCGAGGCTGTCGCGCGCGACGTCGGCACACAGCTCGATGTCGCGCGCCAGGCGCTACAACAGGCGCTGCACACGCCGCTTGCGCCCGCGCAGCACGCGCTTGCGCAAACACAGATGCAAGCGGTCCGCGCCGCCGAGGTGATTCTCGAGGGCGTCGCGCGGCGGTACGCCACGTCTTACGGATCGTCGTCGTGACGACGGGAGCGACGGTGGGCGTCGATCGATGCTCGCGTGTGCGCAGAAGCGACAACCCAGCTCGCGCGACCAAAGTCTGCTCGGTCCAATCGTGGGAACCTTCGGCATCGCGCGCCCCGTGCGAGCGGTTTTCGTCCCCGCGTTGTCGCAGGACGCTGGCACGGGGCGCGTCGACGATTTCTTCCACTCTCCACGCATATCATGCCAAGTTACGACCTAGCGAAAACTCTCGTCGAAGCGCTGAAGTTGATCGGCTGCGACCCGAGCAAGATTAATACCGTCGACAATCACTCGCCCATCGAGCTGACGTTTACCGCCTCGCCCAGCATCATCGTGGAAACCTTGAAAAACCAGGCGTGCAGTATTCATGCCATTGTGGCCACCGACGAAGCCGCACGTCTGCATCGTGCCAACAGTGAGCGGCTTCTGCAATTGCTCATTGAGCCGGCCGAATGGGCCGTCACCGGGCACGTGCAGTTGCGCGAGCGCGACCGTCGTCTGATTCTTCACGCGCAGGTGACGGACGAAGCCGCCGCCGAGCCCGAGCCGTTCGCGCAAGCGCTCACCGATTTCTATGACCGTATCAAGCTCTGCCGGGAGCACCTGCGCGCCTGAGCGCCGCCGCGGTACCCGTTGGCGCATCCGTTGTGCGCCAGCCCATCCCCCCGATCCTCGCGTCCCCCACTTCCCCACTACCCCCCGGTCACCTCTCCCTCGTGGGCGATCTCCGCGCGCCAGCCATCCAGTGCTTCGCCGAGCGTCTCGCGCTGTGTCTCGTCGCGAAAGCAACCGTCATGGGCCGACTGCACCAGCAGAGTCAGTTCGCGCGCAAACGCGTAGCGCGCGTCGACCGTCACCATGCCTAGATGGGCCGCGCGTTGCGCAAGCCATTCCACGCCCACCCACGGCTGATCCAGTAACGTGAGCATCTCCGAGATCATCGTGTCCGTCTCAAACGCGCGAGCGCCTGCCGCGCGCAATGTCTGCGCCGCTTGCTCGCATGCCGACTCCAGCGTGAGAAACAGCACCACTCGACGAAGATCGTCGATGACGGCCGCCAGACGCGGGAGCTCCGCACCGGCCTCGCGCGCGCCCAACTCCAACCCCAGCGCCTGCATCAGCGCGCGCAACCGCGCACGACGCTGCGCAAAGCGCCGGCATTCGTCGAACCATTGCGTCAACGAGCGCTGCGATCCTTGTGACTGGCGGAACAGCGACTTGAGTTGTTGCAACAGCGCCATGCCTGGGTTTTGCCCGTTACCGCATTCCAGCGCAGCGAAGGCCTCGATCGCCCACGTCTCGGACGACGTCAGTTCGTCCAACGTCCGGCGCAAGCGGCTGCGCGTTCTGCTGTCCAGCCCGCCATCGGCCAACCAGGCCGCAACGACCAACGCCGCATGCCCGGCCGACAGGTGGGCCTGGCGAATCAGTTGATGTGGGTCGGGAACGAACGGAAGATCGCGCAACTGCCCGCGCAGTCGCTCGAATTGCGCCGCGTTCACGCGCGCAAACCGATGCATCTGCTGCTCGAACAGGGCGCGCGCACGCTGCTTGTCGTCGCGCACATCGCGATCGCTCGCCCTGCGGAATCGCACCCCGAGGGCGAAGCTGAGATTCTCTTGAGATTCGGCGACCGCCGCCTCTTCGTTCTGCGAGATGGTCGCTTCGATAAGCGCGATATGTCCCGGCATGTCGGCAGGCAACCCTCGCGCCGCGCTTGCCTCACCATCCAGCGGCAGCCATTCGTCCGCCACCCGGCGCTCAACGGCCTTGTTTTCCTGGATTGCCCGACCCGTCGATGGACCGGACGATGGCAAGCGCTCAACCATCAGCGATCTCCAGATCTGGACTCGCGTTCAGGCGCTCGAGGACGGCCGCGAGATCCGCGTCGAGATCCAGGCACACCGTCACCCATTCGCTTTCGATGCGGGCCTGCCGGCCAACCAGCGTGGCATCCGCCGTGCAGGCCAGCACAATATCGGCCGCTCGCAAGGCATCGGCCACGTCGTCGCGATGGGCGGGCGGCACTCGCAGCACGAGGGCTCCTTCGCGCACCAGCGCGGGTAAAGCGCGTGCGACGCGTTGTGCGAAGCGCTCACCGACATCGAGCGGGGCGATGAAATTCGACAGCGCGGCGCCCAGGGCGTCTGTCACGCGACGCTCCAACGAGCGAACGATGTCGCGCTCGAGCGACGCCTCGTCGACCAGCCATGCAACGGCCTGCGCCACGGCGTCACGGCGGGCTGTTTCCGCAAGCGCCGCCGCCTCCTCTCTGGCCTGCTCGCGCGCCGCGTCCCGCCACGCGTCGCGCAGCGCCTGCGCATCGATACGTGCCTGTTCGCGGTCGGCCAGCGCGGCGTCACGCTCGGTCTTTGCCTGCGCCATCCAGCGAGCCCGTAGACTTGCCTGTTCGCGAAGCTCCTCGAGTGCCTGGCGGGGAATCACCGGCCCCGCGGGCGCGGGGCCGTCCATCGCTTCGATGGCCGTCAAGGCGAAGTCGACGACATACATAGCATCTTCTCCAGCGCTGCAAACCGCAGCCAGATGTCCTCGTTCGTCAAACGCGCACCCGACGCAAACGGTTCAATGTCGGCCGGCGGGGGAAGCAACAGTCTGGCGGCCTTGCTCACCGTCGCCACCTCGACGCACGGCAGCTCAGGCGCGCCATCCAGGCACGCGCCGGTGGCCGCCAGCGCCGCAGGAACGACCTGCTCGGGCGACAGGGTGGGACTGGCAGGCCAATCCCGACGCGTGAGCAGCAAACGGTCGCATTGCCAGGCGTCGAGCCACGAAGCCAACGCACGGCGGTACGTGCCGAGCAGGAGATAGTCTGGACATCCCATCGCGCGCAAGCCGTGGGCCAACGACAGACGTCGCAGGTTCGGCAACCGCCTCAGCATCGCTTGCGCCGTGTTGCCTTGCGGGGGTGCGCAATCGCCCGCCGCCGCACCCGGCCAGCCGCGCCGGGCGATGACCAGACAGTCGATGGACGCACGGCACGCGGCGTGTCGCCGGTAGGCCTCTCGCCAAGGCAACATATCGAACGCGCGCCACCAGCCGACGTCCATTTGCATGCCGGGCTGCCAGATCAGGCGTGCAAGTTGGGTAGCGCCGCCGCAGTGCGCGGGCGTCACGATGCCTTCGATACGCGGGCGCGCAAACGCGGCACCCATGATGCGCGCCGACGCCACGCCACCGCCGCGGCAGCGGCCAGCCCGATACACGCCGCCACGACCATGCCCCACGTCATCGTCGGCAGCCCGCGTCCGCGATCCGTCAATGGGCCCGTGGGCGCACCTGTCGACGCGTCGATGGACGCGCGGGGCAAACGATAATCGGCGGGCTGCAACACGATGCTGATGCGCTCGGGCGTCACCCCCGGCACGCTGTCGTGAACCAGACTGCGTATGTCCGTCATACGCTGCGTCATATTGATCTCGGGGCTGTACTTCACAAAGACAGCCACGCCGGGCGGCAAGGTCGTGCGCCCTGCGGAATCCGTCGGCACCTGCGCGATCGAGACTTCGGCCACCATCACGCCGTCGAGCGACGCGAGCATGCGCTCGAGTCGCTGCTCCTTGAGATAGATCAGCTTCGCCTGCTCCTGCACAGGCGAACTGACGAGTTGTCCCGGTGGAAAGACGTCCTCGACGGACGCGCGCTTCTGGCGCGGCAAGCCGTGTTGGCGCAGCACCTCGACACCGCGCACGAAATCGCTGCGCTCGATGCGAACCGTCATGCCCGCGGTGTCGGCGCGCTTGTCGGCCTGCAGCCCGGACACCAGCAATAGCGCCAACATCTGGTTGGCCTCGGTCTCGCTCAGCGAGCGATGCAGTTCGACCTTGCACCCGGCGAGCGAGATCACGAGCAGGCTGCCCAGCAGCCATCGACCGCGCCAACGGCTTTGTGCCACGGACGGGGTACGTCTCGCCGATCTCGTCACGACGTCGGCGATGCGACGGCCGCACGTCATTGCATATGCACCAGCTTGTTCACCCCTTGCGTGGCGGCGCCTGCCACCTTCGCCACGAACTCCAGTGCCAGCACGCGCTCGGTCAGGGCTCGCTGCATCGCGAGCATGCGGGTCGGATCGTCCAGCGTGCGCTCGTCGATCGCCACCCGATCGGCCAGGCGTTCGGTGTTACCCGCAAGCTTGCCCGCTGCGCTGAGCAGATGATGCTCCGGCAGCGACGGCGCGCTCGCGAGGGCCTGACCGAAATGAACGGCGTCGTGCTCGCTGGCGTTGGCCGGTACGAGCGCGGCGTTCGCCGGCGTTGCAATGGCAGACGCGTGCGCAAGTACCGCAGGGATCTGAGAAGTGGTCATGACGAGGGAACGGGAGGAGGAGAGGAGGAGAAGGAGGACAACGCGGGCGACGTCGGCGACATCGCGTTGGCGGACTGGCTGGCGTCCATCGCGTCAAGCCAGCGGGCGAGCACATCGCCTGTCGGGTTGCCGTCGTGTCCGGCTGCCTCGATCTTGGCGAGGTGGGCGCGCGCCGCGCGCGTATCGCCGAGCGCGATGAGAAGCGCCGAGTGCAGCCATTGACGCGTCTCACGATCCGTCACGAGCGACGGCAAGGCATGCAGGATCACGCGGGCTTGCGACTGCATGCCGTGATGCGCACCCGCCAGCGCCAGTTCGACGACGATTTGCCGGATCGACGCGTCCAACCATGAATCCGCGGCATTGCTGGGTACGCGGTCTGCGCGCGTCATGCGATCTTGGCGATGATGCCCATCAGCGTGTCCTTGATGAGCTTGATCGCAGCGCTATGCAGCCCGACCATTGTCGAGAACTGCTGCAACTTGAATTGGACATCGAGCATATGCCGAGGGTCGTTGGTTTCGGGTGCGCGCACGGCCTGGGTGGCCTCGTCGGACATGCGTCGCACCCCTTCGGACATCCCGCGGTGAATCTCTTCGACGTTCATTGCACGCCCTCCTCGGTGACGGCGCCGTGTCCCGCCACCAGATCGGCGCGCATGGCGGCGTAGGCGTCGGCTTGCGGCATGGCCACACGACGGCTACCGCGCTGCGGCGGCGTGCCGAGTCGGATTTCCGTCGGCGCGCAGTCGAAGCGCTTGCGGAAGGTGTCGGTAAAGTGCGCGTGGTTGGTGAAGCCGCATTCGAGCGCGATGTCGAGCACCTTGTGGCGCGTGGACAGCAGCAGATCGCGCGCCAGCCGAAGGCGCCGCTCCAACAGCCACTGCTTCGCGGGCATGCCATACGTTTGCTGAAACAGGTAGCGAAATTTGCGCAGCGGCATGCCGAACTCCTCGGCCAGGCGGCCGACCGGCCACGGTCGGTGAAAATTTGCCTCGACGAAATCGAACAGCGAATGGCTGCCCGCAATCGTCTGACGCAACATGGCCGAGAAGTACCGCTGATCGCGACACAGGCAATAGACGTAGAAGAAACGCAACATCGCCATGCGGTCGACGTTTTGCAACGTCATGGCCACGTCGACCATGCTGGGCTCGAGAATCAACGTGCGTGCCGCCTGTCGATGAAAAACGCCGAGCGGACGGCGGTCGAGCAGATCGACGACATCGGGGTACAGCGCCTGCAGGTCGCAGGCGTGAAAATCGTGTGACATCACCGGCCCTGGGGCATCGATCGTCGCATCCGAATGGGTGGCGGTCATGCCGCCGGCCGGCAGCGTGTGTATGAGACCGTTCACATTCAGTTTGACGTCGTGGTGGCTGATCAGAAATCGCACCGTACTCATAGGCTCCTCCTCTGACGACGGGCGGTCGCCGGGATGACAAAGTCGAAGGCCACACCATAGGCGAGTCCGCCCGCGAGCATCATCCGGTGGAGACCTTAATGTGCGATGCCTGACCTCGGCGTTATCGTATTTGGGAAGAAAACTATCGGGAAACGTAAAAAAACCCGGCGCAGCATCGCGTCGGGTTGTGGTGGAAGCCTCTTGCCTGGGCTTGCGCCGTTCTGTCAGGTGACCTCAGCCGGAGAGAAACTGTCGGCACGCGCCATCGGCCAGTATTTTTCGTAGAGCTGATAACGGAACTGGCCGCGCAGCAGATCGCCCGGCGCAAGGTACTTGAGCGATTCCGACATCAGGCGAATCTCGTTGGTCGACACACGCTCGACGATGTGATGCGCTCGCAGGTCCGACGGATGCGACAACCCCGCCGCCTGAATCAACTCCTGCAGCGCATGCAACGTATGCGCGTGGAACTGGTGCACGCGCTGCGCCTTGTCCGGCACCACCAAGGCGCGCTGACGCAACGTATCCTGCGTTGCGACGCCCGTCGGGCAGCGATCGGTGTGACATTTCTGCGATTGAATACAGCCGATCGCGAACATGAAGCCGCGCGCGGAGTTGCACCAGTCGGCGCCGATGGCCAGCGTACGGGCGATGTCGAATGCCGTAACGATCTTGCCCGATGCACCGATGCGGATCTTCTCGCGCAACCCGGCCCCCACGAGCGTGTTGTGCACGAGCAGAAGTCCTTCCTGCAGCGGCGCACCCACATGATCGGTGAACTCCAGCGGCGCGGCGCCCGTGCCGCCTTCCGAGCCGTCCACGACGATGAAGTCGGGCAGGATACCGCTCTCGAGCATCGCCTTCACAATGCTGAAAAATTCCCACGGATGGCCGATGCACAGCTTGAACCCGGTCGGCTTGCCCCCCGAGAGCGTGCGCAGACGCTCGACGAATTGCAGCAACCCGAGCGGCGTCGAGAACTCACTGTGACGCGACGGCGAAATACAGTCCTGCCCCATCGGCACGCCGCGCGTGGCGGAAATCTCCGGCGTGATCTTGGCCGCGGGCAACACGCCGCCGTGTCCCGGCTTTGCGCCTTGCGAGAGCTTCACCTCGATCATCTTCACCTGAGGCGTCGTCGCCTGCGCCGCAAATTTCTCGGCGTTGAAGGTACCGTCGTCGTTGCGGCATCCGAAATAGCCCGAGGCCACCTCCCAGATCAGGTCGCCGCCCTGCTCCCGATGATGCGGCGAGATGGAACCCTCGCCGGTGTCATGAATAAAGTTGCCGAGCTTCGCACCGCGATTGAGTGCGCGGATGGCGTTGGCCGACAGGGCACCGAAACTCATGGCGGAGATATTGAAGATCGACGCCGAATACGGCTGTGCGCGATCCGCGCCAATGGTGATGCGAAAGTCGTGATCCTTCAGGACTGTCGGCGCGAGCGAGTGGGCAATCCATTCGTAGCCCGTCGCCTTGACATCGATCTCGGTGCCGAACGGCCGGCTGTCGACATCGCCCTTGGCGCGCTGATAGACAATGCTGCGCTGGGCACGCGAGAAGGGGGTTTCGGACGTATCGTCTTCCACGAAATACTGGCGAATTTCGGGGCGGATGAATTCGAACAGAAACCGGAAGTGTCCCCACAGCGGGTAGTTGCGCAGCACGGCGTGACGCTGCTGCACGATATCCCACACGCCGAGCGCCACCAGCGCAGCAAACGGCAACGGCCAGAGCGGATGCCAACCGTCGAACAGCACGCCCGCCAACGTTGCCAGGAGCAACGCCACGACGAGCCACAGAGCCAGAAATCGGCGCGAGAACATGAAATCTCCTTGCTTTAGGGGACACTCGCCGGCACGCGGCCGGGGGTCCCCCGGCGAGCGCCGGCGGATTCAATGCGTATTGAGGATGGCGTGTTTGGCGGCCACGGCGGCCTGGGGGTTAGCGCTGCCGGCGTCGGCCGGCGTCGTGGCCGCGATGATGCCGCCGCCCAGACAGACCTCGCCGTCATACAGCACGGCCGATTGCCCCGGCGTGACCGCCCACTGCGCCTCGGAGAACGACAACGTGAGCGCATCGGCGTCGGCACGCACCACTTCGCATGCGGCGTCGGCTTGCCGGTAGCGGGTCTTGGCGCCGCAGCGCGTGCCCTCGGCCGGCGGCTCGCCCGCGACCCACGACAGGTCTTCGGCATCGAGCGTGTTCGAGAGCAGCCACGGATGATCGTGGCCCTGCACCACATACAGCGTGTTGCTCGCCATGTCCTTGCGCGCCACGAACCACGGCTCGCCGGAGCCTTCGCGGCTGCCCCCGAGTCCGATGCCCTTGCGCTGGCCCAGGGTGTAGAACGCTAGGCCCACGTGCTCGCCCACGATCGCTCCGTCAGGCGTTTTCATCGGGCCCGGTTGGGTCGGTAGGTAGCGATTGAGAAAGTCGCGGAATGGGCGCTCGCCAATGAAGCAAATGCCGGTCGAGTCCTTCTTCTTCGCGTTCGGCAATCCGATCTGCGCGGCAATCTCGCGAACCTTCGTTTTCGGCATGTCGCCAAGCGGGAACATCGTGCGCGAAAGCTGTTGCTGGTTCAGCCGGTGCAGGAAGTAGCTCTGATCCTTGGTGTGATCGAACGCCTTGAGCAACTCGAAGCGCCCATCGCGCTCGCGCACGCGGGCGTAGTGACCGGTGGCGATGGTCTCGCCGCCCAGCGCCACGGCGTGATCGAGAAACGCCTTGAACTTGATCTCGGCGTTGCACAGCACGTCCGGATTGGGTGTGCGGCCCGCCGAATACTCGCGCAGGAATTCCGCGAACACACGGTCCTTGTACTCGGCGGCAAAGTTCACGGCTTCGACGTCGATGCCGATCAGGTCCGCGACCGAGACCACGTCGATCCAGTCCTGCCGGGTCGAACAGTATTCGCTGTCGTCATCGTCTTCCCAGTTCTTCATGAACAGGCCGACGACTTCATAGCCTTGTTGTTTGAGCAGCCATGCCGTGACCGACGAATCCACGCCGCCCGACATGCCGACCACTACGCGTTTTTGACTCATGTGTTGCCTTGCCCGCCGGCGCTCGCCGGATGGGTCAGAAGTAGGGCGAGGTCGTAACGGACCCCCCGCAGGTAATCGTCCATGCAGCGCTCGAGAATCGGCGAGCGATGGCGCGCGCGCTGGGCACGCACTTCGTCCGGTGTCAGCCAGACGGTGCCGACAATGCCGTCGTCGAGCGTACGCGACGCATCGAACTCGCCCAGTGTGCCGGTGAACGCGAAGCGCAGATACGCGATGTCGCCGGGGCCGGGGGCGAGATAGATGCCCAGCAGGTGCTGGGGCGCGAACGCATAGGCCGTCTCTTCCAGCACTTCACGGCGCACCGCGTCGAGAATCGACTCGCCCGGCTCCAGATGACCGGCCGGTTGGTTGATCAACAGGCCTTCACGCTTTTGCTCTTCGACAAACAGAAAACGGCCGTCGCGCTCAACGACCGCGGCGACCGTCACGTTGGGCTTCCAGCGTGCATTCATGACACATCCTTGCAGGACGGGGGACCTGACGGGCCCCATGGACCGTGGCCGGCGGTTGGCCCACGCGGTTGGTCCGAGACGTTACCCCGATAAAAGCAGCATTTTACCGTCTGACGGGGTTTGGCGCTGAGGACGGGTGAGCGTAGTGAGTGTGGCGGCCGAGACGACCGACCGGTCGGTCGGCCGCAACGACCATCGTCCCGGCCCCGTCGGCATATCCATATGCGGTTTCGTGCAATAGGCGTGCCTGTCATCTTCGGGTAAGCTTCCAGCACCAGCAATGTGCAGCATGCAGTGGCAGTACCGCATCACCGGTTTGTGCAGTAGTTCGATTGCAGTGGTTTGTGCAGGACTAATGTCATCAGCGGCGAAACAGGTAATGCGCCTGCCCCGGCAGCGCACGCGCTGCGGCTCCTTGGCCGCTGATGAGATCAGTTCACAAACCCAAGGAGAGACGTAATGAGAATCGGCATCCCCGCCGAAACGCTTACCGGCGAATCCCGTGTCGCGGCCACGCCCGAGACGGTGAAGAAGCTGGTCGCGTCAGGACATCAGATCGTGGTTGGACGCGGTGCAGGAGACGCCGCAAGCGTGCCCGACGCGGCCTTCGAAGCCGCCGGCGCCACATTAGGCACCGCCGCCGACGCCCTGGGGGCAGAACTCGTACTCAAGGTACGGGCCCCCTCCTCCGAAGAACTCGCACTCATCCCGCGCGGCAGCGTCGTCGTCGGCATGCTCAACCCGTTCGATGCCGAGAACAATGCGCGCATGGCGGCCGCCGGCATTACGGCGTTCGCCCTGGAAGCCGCGCCG
>NZ_KB290530.1:0-13851 GCF_000282835.1 Pandoraea sp. B-6
GCCCGCGCCGCGGTGCGCGCCGCGTGGGACGCGTTCCCCGCCTGGTCGAACACCGGTCCCGGCGAACGGCGCGCGCTGTTGATGAAGGCCGCCGACCGGCTCGAAGCGAAGATCGAGGCGTTTCAGGCGGCCATGGCGGCGGAAACGGGAGCGTCCGGTCTGTGGGCCGGCTTCAACGTGCATCTGGCGGCGCAGGGGCTGCGCGAAGCCGCCGCCATGACGACGCAGATCGCCGGCGAGATCATCCCCTCGGATGTGCCGGGCAGCCTCGCGATGGGCGTGCGTCAGGCCGCCGGCGTAGTGCTGGGCATCGCGCCGTGGAACGCGCCGGTGATTCTTGGCGTGCGCTCGCTCGCGCTGCCGCTCGCCTGCGGCAACACCGTCGTCTTCAAGGGCTCGGAGCTGTGCCCGGCCACGCACGGCCTGATTGCCGATGCGCTCGACGAAGCCGGTCTGCCGCCGGGCGTCGTGAACTTCATTACGAATGCACCGAAAGACGCGGGCGCCATCGTCGAAGCGCTGATCGCCGCGCCTGCGGTGCGTCGCGTGAACTTCACCGGCTCGACGCGCGTCGGCCGCATCATCGCCACGCTGTGCGCCGAGCATCTCAAGCCGGCGGTGCTGGAGCTGGGCGGCAAGGCGCCGTGTCTTGTGCTCGACGATGCCGATCTCGACGCGGCCGTCAACGGTGTCGCGTTCGGCGCGTTCGCCAACTCCGGCCAGATCTGCATGTCGACGGAGCGCATCGTGGTGGCGGAATCGATTGCCGACGCCTTCGTCGACAAGCTCGCCGCCAAGGCGCGCGCACTGCCGCTGGGCGATCCGCGCGACGGCCCGGTCGTACTGGGCTCGGTGATCGACATGGCGACCGTCGCGCGCTGCAATGCGTTGATCGACGATGCGCTTGCCAAGGGCGCAACGCTGCTGTGCGGCGGCCGTGCCGACACCACGCTCATGCCTGCGACGTTGCTCGATCACGTCACGCCGGACATGCAGATCTACCGCGAAGAGTCGTTCGGTCCGGTCAAGGGCATTGTGCGCGTGAAGGACGACGAAGCCGCCATCGCCTGCGCCAACGACAACGCCTATGGCCTGTCGTGCGCCGTGTTCAGTCGCGACATCGCCCGCGCGATGGGCGTGGCCAAGCGCATCGAATCGGGCATCTGCCACATCAATGGCCCCACAGTGCACGACGAAGCGCAGATGCCGTTCGGCGGCGTGAAGTCGAGCGGCTGGGGACGTTTCGGCGGCAAAGCCGGCATTCACGAATTTACCGATCTGCGCTGGATGACGGTGCAGACCACCCCGCGTCATTACCCGTTCTGAGCGACGTCCAGTCGCCAGCGCACCGATGATGTCATGCAGGACCACCATACCGCCGCAGCCGGGACACCGGAACAGACGGCCGGAGGAGACAACCGTGTCACAACCGTTTGAGACTGCGCCGGCGACTGCCGGCGCCACGTCCGGCCACACCCAGGCCGGCGACGCGCACCACCCTGAAGCGAACACCGCTGGCGCGACGGCGAATTTCGGCCGCGTAGTGGCGGCTAGTTGCTTCGGTACCGCCATCGAGTGGTATGACTTTTTCGTCTACGGCTTTCTCGCGCCCATCGTGTTCGATCGGCTGTTCTTCCCGCAGCTCGACGCGATGACCGGCATGATCGCCGTATTCGCCACGTTCGCCGTAGGCTTCCTCGCGCGGCCGATCGGCGGCATTGTATTCGGACACTTCGGCGACCGCATCGGTCGCAAGTCGATCCTGCTGTTCACGCTGATTCTGATGGGCGTGGCCACCACGATGATCGGTCTGTTGCCGACCTACGACCAGGTCGGCATGTGGGCGCCGATCATGCTCGTGACGCTGCGCTTCGTGCAGGGATTTGCGCTCGGTGGCGAGTCGGTCGGCGGGTTGCTGATGACCGTCGAGGCGGCCCCCGCGCACTTACGCGGCCTGTTCGGCGGACTGATCCAGGCCGCCGGGCCGACGTCGATCGTTGGCGCGTCGCTCGCTATCGTGCTGATTACCCGCCTGCCCGAAAAGGATCTGCTCGCGTGGGGCTGGCGCGTGCCGTTTCTCGTGAGCCTGCTGCTCGTGGCGCTGGGCACCTACGTGCGCCTGAAAGTCGAGGAGTCGCCGAGCTTCAAGGCGGCGGAGCAGCATCGCGACATCGCGAAAGTGCCGGTCGTGGAAGTGCTCACGCATTACTGGCGGCCGACGCTCGTCACGTTCTTCATCTGCCTGGCCGAGACGAGCTTCTTTTACCTGGTCGCGATTTTCTCGCTGTCGTATGGCACCAAGACGCTCGGCTTGCCGCGCAACATGATGGCTGACGGCGTGTTGTACGCGAACCTGCTCGCCATGCTGACGATCCCGACGTTCGGCATGCTCTCCGACAAGCTGGGCCGCCGTCCGATGTTCCTGTTGGGGCTGGCTGCCACGGCGATCTTCATCTATCCGTTCTTCCTGATGATGGGCAGCAAGGAGACGGCGCTGGTCGTGCTCGCCATCGTGATCGGCGCGGGCCTGATTCACCCGATGATGTTCGGTCCCGAAGGCAGCTTCTTCTCGGAACTGTTCGATACGCGCGTACGCTTCTCGGGCGTGTCGCTCGGCAAGCAGATCGGTACCGTGCTGGGGGGCGGACTCGCACCGATGATCGCGGCGAGTCTGCTTGCCTGGAGCCATGGCCACATCTGGCCGGTCATCGTCTACTTCCTCGTGCTCGCCGCGATGGCGCTGATCTCGACGTTCCTCGTCCGGGAGACGAAGGCCCGGGTGCTGTGAGGCCCACGACATAGAGACGTCGATGGCGTTCGCGACGCGGTCAGGTCATCAAGAAAAGTCAGCCCCGCTCGCGATGCGAAGCGGGGCGATTTCCTTCGGTGAGGACAAGGATGCGTTACAGATCGAGCACCAGCATGGGCGACCGGCTGCGCGAGCAGCACGGCAGGATCTGGTCGTTGGCGGCGCGCTCGTCGTCGGTCAGGTAGACATCGCGATGCTCCGGGGTGCCGTCGATCACCCGCGTGAGGCACGTGCCGCACACGCCTTGCTCGCACGACATCTGCACTTCCACGCCGTGCGCGGCGAGCGCCGCGACAATGGTCTCGCCCGCCTTCACGTCGATCACGCGACCGCTCGAATGCAGCTTGACCTGGAATGCCTTGTCGCCCGCCGTGTCCGACGGCACCGGTGCGGCGAAGTACTCGCGATGCACATTGCCTTCCGGCCACTGCGCCGCTTCTGCGCGTGCCAGCACGGCGTCGATGAATCCTGCCGGGCCGCAGACATACAGGTGCTTGCCGACGGACGGTTGCGCAAGAATCGCGTCGAGATCGGCGCGCTCGCCTTCGCTGTCGAAGTACAGGTGCGTCTTCGCCGCGAGATCGTCGCGCGCGAAACGATCGCGAAACGCCGTGCGCGCCGGTTCACGCGTGCCGTAATGCACTTCGAACGACGCGCCGCGGGCGCACAACGCTTCGGCCATGCACAGAATCGGCGTCACGCCGATCCCTCCGGCAAGCAGGATGCTGTGCGTGGCGTGTTCCACCAACGGGAAGTGATTGCGCGGCGCGCTGATCTCCACCGTCGTGCCGGGCGTGAGCGCATGCATGGCGGTCGAACCGCCGCGCGACGCCGGGTCGCGCAGTACACCCACGCAATAGCGATGGGTCTCACCGGGCGCATTGCACAACGAGTACTGCCGCACGAGCCCGTCGGCGACATGCACGTCGATGTGCGCACCCGCGGTGAAGGCCGGCAAGGGCGTGCCGTCGACACTCACCCATTCGAATTCGCAGATGTCGGTGGCGACATCGCGCTTGCTCGCGAGCCGGACCTTCATGCCGCGTTCTCCGCGTTCCCCAGGCTGCCCACGATCCCCTTTGAGGCCCGTTCGGCCTCGATCAGCCGATCGAGCACCTTGCGCGACTGCACGCCGCCGGCGTCGATGTTGAGCTTCAGGATCTTCTTCTCCGGATACGCCGAGAGGTTGCGTTGCTGGGCTTCGAGCACTTCCTGGTCCTCGGCGAAGATACCGCCCTGGCCGCGCTTGATCGCGGCGGTCAGCTCGGCATCTTCGGGCTTGAAGTTACGCGCCATGCCCCAGAAGTACCAGATCGATTCGTCGGTCTCGGGCGTGATGAAGTCGACCACGATGCTGCCGGCCTTCTTGTCGGCCGGGGCGTCGTAACCGCCATGACCCGCGTGCGCCACACCCACTTCGATCATCACGTGACTCGGCGGCGTGAAGCGGCACACCTGCCAGCGGTCGCACGGCACCTGGTCGTCCAGGCCGTTCGCGCGCAGTGCGCTCGCCCAGAACGGCGGGGCCTTGATGTTCTCCATATGACGCGCCGTGATCACGCTATCCCCCTCGACCGTCGTCTTCGGCGGGGCTTCCTCGATCTCGTCCTGACCGATGCTCGTCGCGTGCACGTAGGTCTCGTGCGTCAGATCCATCAGGTTGTCGATCATCAGTCGATAGTCGCACTTGATGTGATACAGGCCACCGCCGTAGGCCCACTGATCGCTCACCGCCCATTCCAGGTGAGGAATCTCGTCGGGATTTGCGAGCGCGGCGTCGCCCGGCCAGACCCACACGAAGCCGTAACGCTCCACGCACGGATACGCGCGCGTTTTCGGGAAGCCGCCGACGCGCTGGCCGACCATCTTCGTGCACTTGCCGCCGCCGTCGACCGTCAGGCCGTGATAGCCGCACACGAGGTGGCCGTCCTTGACGAAGCCCAGCGACAGCGCCGCGCCGCGATGCGGACAGAAGTCTTCCAGGGCCGCGACGTTGCCGTTGGCTTCACGGAAAAACACCATCGCTTCGTTGCAGACCTTGCGGCCCAATGGCTTGTCGGCGAACTCGTCCGGCGTGCATGCGACGTACCAGGTATTTTTCAGAAACATGTTCGTTTGTCTCCTTGGCGCGCCGTCGACGGGCGCGCTCTCGTGTCGATAGAGGATGGTCGGGATGAAGTCGAGGGACGCGTGTCAGAGCAACTGCGCGCCCATGCTGTGTTCCTGGGTGACGATGTGCTCGCGGCACATGAACTCGGCACGATCGGGCTGACGGGCGGCAATCGCCTCGACAATCGCGTGATGCTGGCGATGCGCGTACGCGATGATGTCGGCGTACTGGCGTCGGTCCTTGTGTCCGAAGGCCACCGTACGCGGCGCGACGAAAGGCACCAGATTGCAGCGCGCGACGAAGCCTTCGAGCAGCGGATTCTGCGCGCCGACGACGAGCAGGTCATGAAAGCGCGCGTTGAGCGACGCGTAACCGATCTGTACTTCGGCTGTCATCGTATGGTCGGCGAGCAGGGCGTCGCCTTCGGCCAACAGGTCGCGCAACTGCTTGAGCAGCTCGGCGCTTGCGCCCTTTTCGGCCAGCAGACGCGCGGCATAACCTTCGAGCGCGCCACGCAGATGCAGCGCCTCGACACTTTCCTCACGCGTATGCGCTCGCACCGCGTAGCCGCGCTGACCGGCACGCACGACCAGCCCTTCCTCGGCAAGCACCGGCAATGCCTGCCGCACCGGCATGCGCGAGACACCGAGTTGCTCCGCGAGCTTGGCTTCGGCCAGACGCTCGCCCGGCGCAAGTTCACCCTTGAGAATCATCTCGCGCAACTGAACCGTGGTGGGCGTGGGATGCAGCATGCGTCTCCTTTCGATGGCGGGAATTCGTGCCGGTCATTCTGGAGGCTTCCAGACCCGGCTTTTTTATTATGGGATCCCATAATAAGACATTGCATCAGTAAATACCCTGCTTTATGTGCATATGGGATCCCGTATAGACTCGCCGCAGCATAACGGTGGGAGATCGCATGGCATCGCCCACGCATGACAAGACAAAGGACGGAGACTTCACGTGGCAAAGATCATTGGGGGGATCGGTACGTCGCATGTGCCGACCATCGGCGTGGCGTACGACAAGGGCAAGCAGCAGGATCCCGCGTGGGCGCCGCTGTTCCAGGGCTACGAGCCCGTGGCGAAGTGGCTGGCGGAGAAGCAGGCCGATGTGCTGGTGTTCTTCTACAACGATCACGCGACCACGTTTTTCTTCGACATGTATCCGACGTTCGCGCTCGGCGTGGGCGACTCGTTCCCGATCGCCGACGAAGGGGCCGGGCTGCGTCCGTTGCCGCCGATTCGGGGCGACGTCGCGCTGCAGGCACACATTGCCGAGTCGCTCGTGAACGACGAATTCGACATCACCGTATTTCAGGACAAGCCCATCGATCACGGCTGCGCGTCGCCGCTGCCGCTGCTGTGGCCGCACAAGCCGGACTGGCCGGGTACGGTCGTGCCGATCGCCATCAACGTTTTGCAATACCCATTGCCGACGGGGCGCCGCTGCTATCGCCTCGGTCAGGCCGTGCGCCGCGCCATCGAGTCGTATCCGGAAGATCTGCGCGTGGTGGTGGTGGGCACGGGCGGTCTCTCGCACCAGATCCACGGCGAGCGCGCGGGCTACAACGACGAAGCGTGGGATCGCGAATTCCTGTCGTTGCTCGAACATCAGCCCGAGACGCTGACCGAACTCAGGCATGTGGATTACGTCGAGCGCGGCGGTGCCGAGAGCGTGGAGCAAATCATGTGGCTGTCGATGCGCGGTGCGCTGGGCCCGCGCATCAAGCGTCTGCATCTGAACTACTACCTGGCGACGACGACGGCCATGACCGTCGCGCTCTACGAGGAGGACGCCGCATGAACCCGCAGCTCGAAGGCATCGAGGCGATCACCGGCACGTACGCGTTCGACTTGCGCGTGAGCCATCGCACGCTCAAGCTCAATCGCTTCTTCTGGCACATGATTCGCGCCGACAATCGGGAGTCGTTTCTCGGCGACCCCGTTGCTGCGATGACCGCCGCCGGTCTGACCGCCGACGAACAGGCGATGGTGCAAGCGCAGGACTGGCTTGGACTCGTGCGTCACGGCGTGAATTTCTTCGTGCTCGAAAAATTCGCTCGCGTGGTGCGCAAGACGAACCTCGAAGTCTATGCGCTCATGCGCGGCGAGACGCTCGACGAGTTCATGGCCACGCGCCGCGTGCCGACCCTGCGCTGAACCCGGCGACGCACCGCGCATGTCCATCGACACGTCGATCAGCCTGACCACGCCGTTGGCCGCCCCTCAACTCGCCTGTCACGAGCGCGGCACATGGAGCCGTGCGCCACAGAGCAACGAGGCGACGCTCCTGTGCCGAAAATTGCGCGGCCTGCGCGCGATGGTCGCCGTGCTGGAATGCGATTCGGTAGCGCGTGCGGCGCGCATGCTGCATCTCTCACAGTCGGCCGTTGCACGCTCGATCTCCGATATCGAGGCGGAGCTGGGCTTTCCGTTGTTTCACCGCAGCGCGCGCGGCCTGACGCCGAACGCGGCCGGTCAGCGCCTGGGTGTGCGCGCCACGCGCGCACTCGCGGAGTTGGCCAACGGGTATCGCGACGCGTTTGCCGCCACGGCGTCGCAGGCCGACGGCGGTGCGCGGGCCGCAAGTCGCTTCGCGGCGGTTGTCGCTCCCCAGCAACTCACCAGCTTCATCGCGGTCGCGGAGCTGGGTAGCGGGCCGCTCGCGGCGAGCCGCCTGCAATGCTCTCAACCGACCATCCAGCGCAATCTCGATCAGCTCGAAGATCTGATCGGTATCAAGCTGTTTCGACGCACGCCGCGCGGCACGCGTCTGACGGACGAGGCGCAGGCGTTGTTCGGCCCGGTCAAGCGCGCGCTGGCCGAGCTGGCGATCGCCGAAGACGAACTCGCGCCATTCGGGGGGCGTCAGCAAGGCACCGTGATCGTGGCCGCGTTGCCGCTGTCCAGTGGCTTTCTGCTGCCCAAAGCCATCGACAGTCTGCTGTACCAGTCGCCGTATCTGAATGTGACAGTGGTGGACGGCACCTACGAAGCTCTGATTCGCCAGCTGCGACAGGCCGACGTCGACATGATCGTCGGCGCCCTGCGAGCGAGCGACGTGCCGCAGGACATTCGCCAGGAAGCGCTGTTCGAGGATCACCTGTCGGTGGTCGCCCGTGCCGATCATCCCTGCCTGTCGTCGGGCCGCACGCCCACGCTCGCGGAACTGGCCGAGTACGGCTGGGTGAGCCCGCTGCCCTCCACGCCCGCGCGCCGGGTATTCGAGCGCGTGTTTCATGCGGAGGGTCTGGCATTGCCGCGTACGCAGGTGCACGCGAGCAGTTCACCGGTGGTACGCGGGTTATTGTCATCGAGCGACCGGCTTGCGTTGCTCTCGCCGGTGCAGATCACGTCGGAGTTGCGCACCGGCGAGCTGGCCGTTGTACCGGTGCCGTTGCAGCATGCACGTCGTGCGATCGGTGTCGCCACGCGGCGCGACGGCTTGCTGTCCCCGGCCGCTGAGCAATTGCTCGACGAGCTGCGCGCGCTGGCCCCGACAATGCAGCATCCGACGTAAGACGCGTGACAGGCTCGCGATACGGTTCGCGAGCGCGGCGAAATTCGCTGATTTCGCCATGGCTTGCATGTGTCGACGCGTTCTCTTCCTTCCGAGTCATTCGACTTGAAATGTGCCGTGACGCCTTCCCGCCGCGCCTTTTGCGGCGGGCGTTCCACCATGGGAACGCAAAACGTCTCGCACTGCGAAATCTCGCTCGCGAAATGCGTCCCGTCACGTAAGGGAAATCTCGGGGATATACGAAAAACGCGACGCTCGACGCGGGAGTTTCATTCGACGCGCCGCGCTCGGCTGCCTAAGCTGTTTCCCATACCTTGAAAAGGCCCGCCCCCCGGCGCGCCACATCGAAAAAGCGGAGCGGCGCTCGACGCCGACGAGGAGACGACATCATGATGAAGCGCCATCTGTGGCTTGCTGTAGCACTTGCGAGTGTTTGCCAATTCACCGCTGTCTCGGCGCATGCCGGGGAAATCAAGGTCGGCATGCTGGGGCTGTTCTCAGGCTCGGCGTCCTGGTGGGGCACGGAGTATCGTCGCGGCGTCAACCTGTGGCTCGAGCAGCACAAGAGCAAAGTGGGCGACGACACGCTCGTGATCCTTGAGCGTGACGAAGGCGGCGTCAACCCGCAACGCACGCGTCAGCTGGCGCAGGAGCTGGTGGTGCGCGATCAGGTGCAGTACCTGTTCGGCGGTTCGTTCACGCCGAACGTGCTGGCCATGGCCGATGTGGCGACGCAGACCAAGACGCCGCTCGTCATTGGCAATTCGGGCACGTCCAGTGTGACGCTCAAGTCGCCGTATTTCGTGCGTACGGGCTTCACGCAGTGGGCCGTGAGCGTGCCGCTCGTAGAGTACGCCGCCAGCAAGGGCGTGAAGAACGCGGCCATCGTGGTGGCCGACTTCGCGCCAGGCTACGACGCGATCGACGCCTACAGCGAGACGTTCAAGAAGGCGGGCGGCAAGATTGCCACCGAAGTGAAGGTGCCGCTCGGCACGACCGATTTTTCGAGTTATCTGCAACGTGTTCGCGATGCCAAGCCGGATGCCCTCTTCCTGTTCATGCCGGTGGGGCCGATGTCAGCCGGCTTCGTCAAGGCGTTCAAGGAGCGCGAACTCGACAAAGCGGGTATCCAGCTCTTCGCAACGACGGAGACGATGGAGTCCGATTTGCCGGCCATCGGCGACAGCGCAATCGGCACGATTACCGCCCTGCATTATTCGCCGTACCTGACGTCGCCGGAAAACACCTCATTCGTGAAGGCCTACAAGGCGAAGTACGGTCCGGGGGCGCTGCCGTCGATTGCCTCGGTGTCGGCCTACGACTCGATGACCGTCATCGCACAGATGATCAAGGCCACAAAGGGCAAGAAGGATGGCGACAAGGCGATCGCCGCCGTGAAGGGTTTCGCCTGGACGAGCGCCCGGGGTCCGGTGTCGATCGATCCGAAGACGCGTGAGATCGTGCAGAACGTGTATATCCGCCGGGTGGAGAACATCGACGGAAAGCTGGGCAACAAGCCCATCGAGACCTTCAAGTCGGTGGTCGAGCCGTGGCATGTGAGCCACCCCCAAGTGGCCGCCAAGTAACGCAGGCGTTGTCGCTCAGTTCGTTCGGTAATTCGTCATGACGCAATCGCTTGCCACTTTCCTGTCGTTGTCGATCGACGGTGTGGCCTACGGGATGTTGCTGTTCCTCATCTCCGTGGGTCTCACGGTCACGTTGGGCGTAATGCGCGTGGTCAATCTCGCGCACTCCGCCTTCGCCATGATCGGCGGATATTTCACCTTGTGGGCCATGCAGCGTGCCGGGCTCGATTTCTTCGCCGCGTTGCTCGTCGGTGTGGCGGGCACCATGGTGCTCGGTGCTGTGCTCGAACGCACGTTGTATCGCTGGGTCTACACGGCCAACGGTCTGGGGCAATTGCTCATGACGATCGGGCTCGCGTTCATCATCTGCGCGCTGGCCAAGCATCTCGCCGGGACCGAGCTGCAGTCGATTCCCATTCCCGAGGCACTGCGCGGCACATGGGACTTCGGTGCATTCTCCGTGTCCGTCTATCGCATCTTCGCCCTGGTCTGCAGCGCGGTCGTGGCCCTCGGCATCTGGTGGGGGCTGGAGCGCACGCCGTTCGGCGCGAAGCTGCGCGCGGCCGTGGACAACCCGCGCATGGCGCGCTGCGTTGGCATCGACGTGCCGCTCGTGTTCTCGATCACATTTGCCATCGGATGCGGGCTGTCCGGACTAGGCGGCGCGCTGTCGAGCCAGATCCTGCCGCTTGAGCCTTATTACGGTCTGAAGTATCTGGTGCTCGTGCTGATCGTGGTGGCGGCCGGTGGTCTCGGCAGTCTGCGCGGCTCGCTCTATGCAGGCCTGCTGCTCGGCCTGATCGACACGCTGGGGCGCTATTACGTGCCAGCGCTCGGCGCTTTCATGATTTACCTGGCCGTGCTGGCCATTCTGCTGATCCGCCCGCAAGGGTTGGTCGGCCGCGCCTGAGCGGAGGGTCATGATGTCTCATACGAATCCGCTGCCGTCGGCCGCAGGCACGACGCACGTTGTCCCCGCGCTGCGACGCAAACGTCTCGGCGCACTCGATGCGGTGTTGCTTCTCGCTGCCGTTGCCACTTACTTCTTCGCCGATCTGTATCTCGCGCTCGCCACGAGCGTGCTGATCATGATCATCTTTGCGCTCTCGCTTGATCTCGTGCAGGGCTATTGCGGCATCGAGACACTCGGGCACGCGGCATTCTTCGGCAGCGGTGCCTACGCGGCCGGTCTCTTCGCGCTGCACGTCTCGCCCGACCCGCTGCTCGGGCTGGTCGCGGGTGCCGCGGTAGCGGCGCTGGTGGGGCTCGTCACCGGCATCGTCGTGCTAAGGGTGAGTGGGCTCACGCAGATCATGCTCACGCTCGTGTGCGCCACGCTGCTCTATGAGGCCGGCAACGTCGCGAAGTCGATCACGATGGGCGACGACGGCCTGACCGGTTACACCATCGCGCCGGTGCTGGGCAAGTTCGAGTTCGATATCTATGGACATACGGCGTATCTCTACGCACTCGCGGTGCTGCTCGTCGTGTATTTGTTCACGCAATTCCTCGTGAACTCGCCGTTCGGTCTGACCGTGAAGGGCATTCGCGAGAACGCCACGCGTATGTCGCTGCTCGGTGTGCGCGTCGGCTTGCGGCGCCTGATGCTTTACACCCTCGCCGCCGCCCTGGCCGGCGTCGCGGGCGCGCTCTCGGCACAGGTCAATAATATCGTCGCCCTCGACACACTATCGTTCACGCTGTCGGCCAACGTGCTCGTGATGCTCGCCCTGGGCGGCACCGGACGCCTCCATGGCGCGGCCCTCGGTGCCATCGTCTTCATGGTGTTGTCCGATCGCATCGCGGCCATCGACCCGACGAACTGGCTCGCCGCCCTCGGCGTGTTGCTCATTGTCGTGGTGCGCTTCGCGCCCGACGGCCTGATCGGACTGGTGGATCGCTTTGCCGCTCGCGTCTCCCGTGCGCGGCGTCGCGACCCGCGCGCGATCGTGACGGACACCATCGGCAACACCCAGGCAACGACCACGGACAAGGAGGTGACACCGTGAGCGCTGCACTCGACATTCAGGGGCTGTCCAAGCGTTTCGGCCAGCTCGACGTCACACGCAACGTCAGCCTGTCGCTGCCCGTGGGCGCGCGACACGCGCTGATCGGCCCGAACGGCGCCGGCAAGAGCACGTTGATGAATCTGCTCACGGGCGTGCTCAAACCGAACGCGGGCGTGGTGCGCGTGGGGGGCACCGACGTGACATCGATGCCGTCGCACAAGCGCGTGAAGCTCGGTCTGGCGCGCACGTTCCAGCTCAACACGCTATTCGACACACTCACCGTGGCCGAGAACGTTGCGCTCGCCCTCTCGGCGCGCAGCGGCCTCGACGGTCGCGTCGGCAAGCCGATGGCCAGCCGTCCGGCAGTCGTAGAGGAAGCGGCGGAGCGTTTGCGCGCGCTCGGCATGCTCGATCTCGCGGGCAGGCGCATCGACGAGTTGGCCTACGGCCAACGTCGTCAGGTCGAAATCGCGCTCGGTCTGGCGCTCGATCCCAAGGTGCTGCTGCTCGACGAACCCGTGGCCGGGGTGCCGTCAGGGCAGGGCCGCAAGCTATTCGAATTGCTGGAGCGCTTGCCCGAAGACGTGGCGGTGATGGTCATCGAACACGACATGGATCTGGTCTTCCGGTTCGCGCGCCGCATCACGGTGCTGGTCGAAGGCGCGGTGCTGATGGAAGGCGAGAAGGACGACGTGCGCCGCGATCCGCGCGTGCGCGACATTTATCTGGGGCGTCGCCATCATGACTGACATCGTGCTCGAAGCCGGCGGGCTCAGCGCCGGGTACGGCGAGACCATTGTGCTCGAAGACGTGAGCCTGCGTCTGGCGTCGGGAGAAGCGCTCGCCATTCTCGGTCGCAACGGCGTGGGCAAGAGCACGCTGCTGCTCAGCCTGCTGGGACTGACCACGCGCCACGGCGGCGTGGTGCGTTATCGCCATGACGATATCTCGTCGTGGCCCGCGTACAAGCGAGCGCGCGCCGGGTTGGCGCTGGTGCCACAGGAACGCGAGATCTTCAAGTCGCTCACCGTCGAAGAAAACCTGCAGGTGTCCGCGATGGGGCCGGCCGACGGCGCCTGGACGCTTGATCGCGTGTACGACCTGTTCCCACGCCTGCACCAGCGGCGTCGCAACCTGGGCAACCAACTCTCGGGCGGCGAGCAGCAGATGCTGGCCATCGGCCGCGCGTTGATCGGCAATCCGCGCGTGCTGCTGTTCGACGAGCCATTCGAAGGGCTCGCACCGGTGATCGTCGATCAACTGGTCGATGCGTTCTGGAAGCTGCGCGCGGACGGCGGCATGGGCGTGGTGCTCGTGGAACAGCACGCGGAACTGGGATTGGAGCTGACGGACCGCGCACTGGTGCTCGACCGGGGCCGCGAGGTCTGGACGGGACGCAGCAGCGAACTGGCCGCATCGCCGGAACTGCTCGGCACGCTGGTCGGCTTGGAAAGTGCCTGAACGGGCACAGCACAACACGTATTGACGTCAAACATATGAGCACATCACAGCACACCCTCACCGGCGGATTGGCCGGCCTTGTGGTCAGCGCCCATTCGGCGGACTTCGTCTGGCGTGCGGCGGGCACGATTGCCACGCATGTCGCGCAGGGTTATCGCATGAAGGTCGTGTGCCTGTCCTTCGGCGAGCGTGGCGAGTCGGCCAAGCTCTGGCGCAAGGGCGCGGACATGACCGAGGCGAAGGTCAAGGTCGCGCGTCGCGAAGAAGCGCAGCGCGCGGCCGATATTCTCGGCGCGGAAATCGAATTCCTCGATATCGGCGACTACCCGATGCGCGTATCCGACGAAACGCTCT